>NZ_JBEZGX010000051.1:0-63632 GCF_040650235.1 Kitasatospora sp. NPDC048722 | reverse complement strand
CCCGGACGAGGCCGACAGATCCGGTTGAGGACCCGAGGTCAGTCAGAGGTTGAGTCAGACCTGCCCGGGAACCGCTCATGAACATCCTCACTGTCTGCGGTGGAAGGTCCCTGACGGACCGTCCGCAAGCTAGCCGCGGGCGCGCGGGGCGGGTATCCGGAACGCTCCGGATTGACCCGCCCCGGTCAGCCCGTCGAGGATGGTGACGGGCAGGGCGGCAGCTCCGGGCGGTCCAGGGTCCGCACCGCCGGCAGCCACGCCGTCGGCGCCGACGGGCCCCCGGGCAGGCGCACCCGGAACCACCGGGGCGACTGGGTGCCCATCTCGTCGACGATCGGCACCCCGTGGGGCTCCTCGCACTCCGCCTCCAGCACGTCCCCGTGCCACACCCGGGTCGCCACCACGTTCCCGGCCAGGTACGGCTCGCGCGGGTCGATCGCCAGGCCCAGGCTGCACTGCGGATCCCGGCCGGGCCGGGTCTGGCAGCCCGGGTCGGCGTTGTACACCCGCACGTGACCCCCCACCGGGGCGCTGCCGCCGGCGTCCGTCCAGCCCGCCGCCACCGTGCCCGCCACCGCCGCCCCGGACGCCAGCACGGCCGCCGCCGCGAGCGCCGCGGGCCCGTGGCGCCGCCGCCCGGGCCCACCCCCGCCCCGGTGGGCGCGGATGCGCGCGAGCAGGCTCTCGGCGCTGTGGACGGCGCGCTCGGCATGGGTGGGCGCCAGACAGTCGGCGGCCAGCGCCCGCCAGAACGGCGGCACCCCGTCCGCCATCCGCAGCGGCGCTCGCCGCTCCGCGTACTCCTGGGCGGCCGCCGCACGCGCCGCCGGGGTCGCGCCGGGGAACGGCGAGGCGCCGCGCGCGAACACCTCGTGCACGACGATGCCCAGCGCCCAGATGTCCCCGCTGGGGCGCACGGTGACGCCCTGCACGCCCAGCGGCGCCCGCCAGCGCTCGGGCGGCAGGTAGTCGAACGTGCCCATCGGCGGCGCGTGGCCGTGCGTGCCTCCGGTCCCGGTCAGCTCGGTCGCCAGCCCGAAGTCGGCGAGCAGGACCGAACCGTCGGCGGCCAGCAGCACGTTGTCGGGCTTCAGGTCGCCGTGCACCCACCCGGCGGCGTGCAGGTGGGCCAGACCCTCGCAGATCCCGGCGATCAGCGCGCCGCCCTCGGCCTCGGTCACCTCCGCCGAATCCAGCAGGTCGCGCAGGCTGCGCTCCGCGCGCTCCATCACCAGGACGATCGCGCCGTCCAGGAACGCGTCACCCTCCGCGCCGAGCCGGACGGTGTCCAGCAGGCGCACCAGCCGCGGGTGGCGGGTGCGGCGGGCGAACTCCACCTCACGACGCGCGGTTTCGGCGACCTTGGCGGCCTGGTTCGGCGTCAGCCCCGCGGTCGGCAGGACCTTCAGCGCGACCTCGGTGCCGTCCTCGTCACCGCCCTCGGCCGAGCGGCCCGCGTACACGCTGGCCCAGCCCCCGGCCGCGATCGGCCCGGTGACCTCCCAGCGCCCCACACGCCGGCCCGGCGGCAGCGGGTGCACGCTCAGGCACCGGCGGGGCCGACCGGGCCGCGCGGCGGCAGCAGCGCCAGGTGCTCCTCGCGCACCAGCCCGAACCGCAGCGCGATCGCCACGATCGCCTCCCGCTTGCCGTTGCGCCGCCCGCCCCGCTCCTCCGCCGGGGCGGCGATGCGCATCTTCTCCTCGGCCAGGTAGTCGATGTGCGAACTGACCGCACGCGCCGTCAGCCGCGCGCACGCCGGATGACCGGCCAGCCGCTCCACGATCCGCGGCGTCGTCGGCACCTCCAGCGGCGACTCGTCACGCAGCCGCGGCTCGCACAGCGCCACCAGCACCAGGAAGTACGTCGCCGTCTCGTCCAGCGAGTACGCGGTGACCGTCCGGGTGCCGCGCAGCGCGTCGCCGCCGAGCCCGTCCGGATCCAGGTAGACGTGGTCCGGCGCGAACACCTGGAACGCCAGCGTCCCGCCGCCGTGGGTCGGCAGCACCACGCGCGAGAACTCGAACGGGATCGGCGCCCCCGCCCGCCGCGGCGGCACCCGCAGGTACTCCCCGGCACCCTCCGGGTTCTCCACCAGATAGCTCTGGCTCGCACTGTGGTTGCTCAGCTGCCAGTGGTCCTCCGTCACCCGGATCTCCCCGGCCAGCCGCGACACCGCCGCGTCCGCCAGCGGCAGCTCCACCGGCACCGCCGCCGAACCCCGCCCGAACCGCGCCACCTGACCGGGCCCCAGCCGCAGCGTCACCGCCCCGGCACCGCCGTTGCCCGCAGGCGGCAGATACACGACGACGCCACTCATGCGCCCGCCTCGCCGCGCTCGGCGGCCGCTCCGCGAAACACGCACCCGTCAAAGGCTCGCTCGCTGCGCTCGCTCACGTGCCGCGCCCCCCTTCATCGCACCTCAGGGCGACGGTACACAACGTGCGGGCCCGATTGCGAAGCGTGTGCCGATCTCACGAACAGCCGCTACCGCCGCCGTCGCCCCCGCAACCGTCACCCCCGCCACCGAGGACGGTCACACCGCCCCCGCCGCCGTTCGTACCCCGCCGCCGGCGCCGCTTCGCCCCCGAGCGCACCAGATCGCCCGCCCCGAGCGTCACCGCCGCCACCGCCCGCACCCACCCCGGCCCGCCCCGCTGCGCCCACACGACGCACGCGCACCCGCCGACGACGAGCACCAGTACCGCCACCAGCACCACACCGACCATGTTCCCCAACCCCTCTGTCCGTTCCTGCACCACGGGTGGTCTTCCCGGATCCCCTGGTACGTGAACGAAACACTCGCTACAGGAATCTGATGTCACCGACGAACCGGTGCAATCCGCTTCAGGGCGGACTTTGACGTTCCGTTCCTACAGTGCCACCCAAGCCAACGACGTCAGCCACCCCCCGAAGGTTCACCCGCCGGACGTTCCCCTGCCGGCTCGCCTGCGCGGCAGCCCTTGTGCTGAGCGCGGCCACGGCGGCCGCACTGCTGCCGGCCGCCGTCCACGCCGCGGAGCCGGAGCCCCTGGCAACGCACGCCGGTGCGATGACCGGCCGGGAGTGCAGCCGGATCGACGCCCACTGGGCCCCGGCCCGGATGAAGCCGGCGGGCGCGATGGTCCCCGAGGTCGCCCCCGTGCCCGAGGGCGACCCGCGCGGGCCGGACATCCGGCGATAGGTAGTTGTTCGACATATGAAGAGCGATGGCTTATGTTCGTGACGTGGCCGTGGCACACCGTCAGCTGACCGACGGGCCCGCCACCGCCGATTCCCGTGTTCCCGTTCCGTGAGAGGAGCGCAGTGCACCGTCACGCCCGCACGCCCCGGACGCTCGGCGCCGGCATAGCCGCCGCCCTGAGCCTGGCCGCCCTGGCCACCTACGCCGCCCCGACGGCCACCGCCGACACCGCGCCCGCGCAGGCCCCCGGCGACCCCGTCCCCGGCGTCGTCGCCGGCCAGGACACCGCCGCCCCGCAGCTGGTCACCGGCCTCGCCGACCCCGCCCCCGGCAACCCGGCCGACGCCGCCCGCGCCCACCTGGCCGCCCACCGCGACCGCTACCAGGTCGACCCCGGGCAACTCGCCGAGGCCGGCACCGAGAGCAGCCCCGACGGCCGCCGCACCGTCCGCTTCCAGCAGAACGAGGGCGGCGTACCGGTGCTCGGCGCCCAGTACCTCGTCCACCTGGCCGGCGACGGCGCCGCCCAGCACGTCGAGTCGGCGGGCGGCAAGTACTTCACCGGCCTCACCGCCCCCACCACACCCACCGTCCCGGACGAGCTGCTGCGCACCGCCGCGATCGGCGCCCTGCCGGACGCCGCCCGCGCCAAGGCCACCGCCACCGACGCCGGCCTGGTGATCCTGCCCGACGGCGCCGGCCGCCTGACGAAGCACTACACCGTGCGCGGCGCCGACGCCGACGGCACCCCGCTGGCGCGCGACGTCTACGTGGATGCCAACGCCGGCGTCGTCGCCCTCGCCCACGACGCCCGCACCCCCTCCACCGCCACCGCGCGGCCCGAGGCCGTCGCGCCCAACGCGGCGGCCCCCGACCCGGCCCCGGCCACCGTCACCCCCGCCACCGGCACCGCCCCCGACGTCCACGGCAAGAGCGTGAACGTCAACATCGGCAAACTCGCCGACGGCACCTACCAGTTCACCGACCTCACCCGCCCCGCCGCGATCACCACCTACGACGCGGCCGGACGCGACGTCGGCGACTTCGGCGCCATCCCCGCCGACGCCCGCCCCGCGAGCTCCCCGACCCCCGACTTCCCGGCCGCCACCGGCACCGACGGCGCCACCGACGCGCACCTCAACGCCGGGATCGTCTACGACTTCTACCGCGACCGCCTGGGCCGCCTGGGCCTGGACGGCAAGAACGGCCCGATCGTCTCCGTCGTCGACGTCACCGCCGGCGGCCGTCCCTTCCCCAACGCCTACTGGGACGGCAGCAAGATGATCTACGGCAACGGCGGCGACAAGTACTATCCGTTCTCCGCCGCCCTCGACGTCTCCGCCCACGAGATGACCCACGGCGTCATCACCAACAGCGCCAACTTCGCCTACCTCGGCCAGTCCGGCGCCATGGACGAGGGCCTCGCCGACTACTTCGGCAACGCCATCGAGGTCACCGCCCGCGGCATCGCGATGAACGACCCCAGGGCCGCGCTGCTCGGCGAGGACCTGTGCCGCACCGGCACCCCCCAGGCCTGCGCCACCCGCCACCTCGACGACCGCCACACCACCGTCGACAACTACGTCGGCGCCTCCCTGGCCTCCGACAACGGCGGCGTGCACCTCAACTCCACCATCTTCAGCGGCGCCCTGTGGGACATCCGCCGCACCCTCGACCCGCTCACCGCCGACCGCGTCGTCTACCGCGCGCTCACCGAGTACATGACCCCGCTCGACGACTTCGTCGCCGGCCGCAACGCCGTCCTGGCCGCCGGCCGCGCCAGCGGCCTGACCCGCGCCCAGCTGCGGACCGTCGCCGACGCGTTCGACGCCCACGGCATCAAGGCCGGCTGGCAGCACAGGCTCGGCCTGGACAGCCGCGTCCTGCTCGGCGGCATCACCTCCACCATGGCCACCCCGGTGGTCGCCGACGGCCACTGGGTGATGCTGGGCAACACCGACGCCACCCGCAAGACCACCGCCCTGTACACCGGCACCGTCACCGGCGGCGCCACCCCCGTGCGCCTGAGCCCGGAGGACGGCCGGTACCACAGCTGGGCCGCCACCGACGGCACGAACGCGGCGTGGCTCGCCGTCGGCAAGGACGCCCAGGGCGTCTTCGGCTTCGAGCTGCTGAGCGCGCCGCTGACCGGCGCCGGCCCGGTGCGCAGCGTCTACCGCTCCACCGACCAGCAGCCCGCCAACATCCGGACGGCCGGCGGCGACATCGTCTACACGCTCCGGGACTTCGCCACCGACACCACCCGGATCCACGTCGTCCACGGCGACGGCTCCCCGGAGACCGTGATCCCGCTGCCCGCGGGCCACCAGGCCGGCAGCCTCGACCTGAACGGCGGCGTCCTCGCCTGGACCGAGGAGTGGACGTCCGGCCAGGACTACGTCACCGCGCCGACCGTGTACTCCCTGACCGAGGGCAAGGTCACCGCCCAGTACGCGCCCGCCGACCCGAAGATTTCCGCCGGCGCCGTCCGCCTGGCCGGCGGCCGCGTGCTGTGGGTCCAGACCCCCGACACCGGGCGCGCCACGATCCGCTCCGGCGCCCTGGACGGCTCCGGCGTCACCGACCTCCTGCCCGCCGGCTCCACGGCCCCCGAGCCGGCCGGCCTGACCGTCTCCGACCGCGCGGTCACCTACGTCACGCGCACCGGACGGGTCAACGACAACTGGACCAACGCGCAGACGGCCAAGCTGTGGCAGCTCCCGCTCACCGGCGGCACCCCCGAGCGGGTCTCCTGCGACCGCGGCTCCCAGGACACGCCCGCCGCCGACCGCGGCACCCGCGTCGTGTGGCTCGACGCCACCGCCGGGCGCACCGACCTCGTCACCCGCGAGCGCCCCGCCGGCGCTCAGTGCGCCAGCGAGTCCGCGCCGCGGTAACCCTCCGGGACCCCGTCGGCGAAGATCGCGTCGGCGTCCATGTGGCGGGTGCGCAGCGGGAGGATCTCCCGGTAGGCGGGGGAGTCGTACCACGCGCGCACCCGCTCCCGGTCGGGGAACTCGATGACGATGATGTCGGTTCCCCAACTCCCCTCGACCACCTCGACGTTCCCGCCGTGCACCACGAACCGGCCCCCGAACGGCTCCAGGGTGGCGTCGATGCGCTCCAGGTACTCCACGATGTCGGGCCCGAACTCCACCGACCTGACCTGGGCGATCGCGAACGCGCTCATCAATTCCTCCTCGGCCTACCGCCGTTGCTGTCTGCTGACATCGACGACGGTAGGCCGAACGCCTTTCTCCCGAATCCGTCACGCATAGGTACAGCGACTGATCACGGACCCCGTCGTCGTCCCCGACCCGACCGTGCCGCACCCCTTCCCGGACCAGCCGCGCGTGGTCCGGGCGGCGCCGTGATCGTGGTCGAGCACCCGACCTCCTGACCGGCCTGCTCGGGCGCGGCGACACCGTGATCGGCCACGACGTGTGGCTCGGCCACCGCACCGCCGCCGTGCACGGCGTGCGCATCGGCCCACGGCGGGATCGTCGCCGCCGATCGCCGCCCTGCCCCGGCCCTGACCGGCCCTGACCGGCCCCGGCCCTGACCGGCCACCGGAACGCCCCGCGGAGCCCGCGCAGCACGTCGGGTTCGGCTCCGGTTCACCCGGGGTTGCCGATGTGGCGCTTTGGTGTCGATTTGCTCTTTGACGTGCAGGGATGGAGTCGATAGCGTCCGGTTGATCATTTTCACGGCCGGCTCTGGGGGGCGTTGGCGTCTCCCCCGGCGTGTCCTTCCTCGGGAGAGTTCGTGCAACGCAGAATGCGAAGAGTGGCCTGGCCCGTGGGCCTGGCAGTGGCGATACCGGTGATCGCCGGCTCGGTCCCGGCGGTGACGGCCTCGGCTGCGGATGCCGTCGCACCGGCGGTGGTGGACGACTACTCCTACCCGGGCGCCGCGAAGGTCCTGGCGGACCGCAACATCACCCTCAAGGCGGGCGACGGGCACATCGTGCTCGCCGACTGCGCCTCGGGCCCCGGCCTGGTGGAGCTGTACAGCCGCTCCGCGAACCCGAGCCAGGTCTGCTTCAGGATCACCGGGCGGACGGGGTACCTGTCGCTGGAGATCCCGCAGATCTACAACATCAAGGGCGACGACCACGCGATCAAGGCCACGCTGAACACCGCGGGCACCGTCACCAGCGTCGACGTCAACAAGAACGCCTGGACCCCGGTCGGCGAGGGCGGCACCAGCGGCTCGACCACGCTGCTGGAGCTCAACGCCACGGACGGCCCCGCCACGACGGCCCCCGCCAGCACCTACCCCGCGGTCGGCGCCCTGAGGATCGGCCAGCCCGGCCACCCCGGCTCGCGCGCCTGCACCACGACCCTCGTCGACCCGCAGTGGGTGCTGTCGGCGGCCGCCTGCTTCGGCGACAAGCCCGCCGCCGGCGCGCCCGCGGCCCAGAGCACCGTGACGATCGGCGGCCGCACCATCCCGGTCGTCGAGATCGCCCCGCGCGCCGACCGCGACCTGGTGATGGCCCGCCTCGGCGCGCCGGTCTACGACATCGCCCCGATCGCCGTGTCCGCCACCGCGCCCGCCACCGGCGAGGACCTCACCGTCGCCGGCTACGGCCGCACCGCGACCACCTGGGTCCCCGACGCGCCCCACGCCGCCACCCTGACGGCCGCCGCCGTCACCGCCGGCGGCGTCGACCTCACCGCCAAGACCGCCGCCGACACCGTCTGCAAGGGCGACTCCGGCGCCCCGGCGCTGCGCACCGAGAACGGCAAGCCGGCGATCGCCGCCGTCACCAGCCGCGCCTGGCAGGGCGGCTGCCTCGGCGAGACCGAGACCCGCACCGGCGCCTCCGAGGCCCGCGTCGACGACCTCGCCTCCTGGGTGACGGCCACCGCCGCCTCCTCCGGCGTGCTGATCAAGCCCGGCACCAAGCTGACCGCCGGCCAGTCGATCACCGGCCCCGGCCTCAAGCTGACGATGCGTGCCGACGGCGACCTGGTGCTGACCCACCGCCAGGCCGACGGCGGCGTCCTGTGGGACAGCGCGACCGGCGGCAACAACGGCGCCTGGGCCTACATGCAGACCGACGGCAACTTCGTCGTCTACAAGGCCGACGGCAACCCCGCGGCCGGCACCGGCGGCCTGTGGGCCACCGGCACCTACTTCAACAACGGCGCCTACCTGAAGCTGCAGAACGACGGCAACTTCGTGCTCTACAAGGGCGACGGCGGCGAGGGCGCGGGCGGCGCGCTCTGGTCGACCAGCACCTTCCGCGGCGACGCCACCATCACCGGCAACACCCGCATGACGGCCGGCCAGTGGCGCGAGGGCCCCGCCTCCGTCCTGGAGGTCCAGAAGGACGGCAACGTCGTCCTCTACCGCCGCAGCGACGGCCAGGCCCTGTGGGCCAGCAACACCGTGAACAACCCGGGCGCGTGGGCGTTCATGCAGACCGACGGCAACTTCGTCGTCTACAGGGCCGACGGCAACCCCTCGGCCGGCACCGGCGGCCTGTGGGCCAGCGGCACCTACATGTTCGGCGGCAGCCACCTCAAGCTCCAGGGCGACGGCAAGCTCGTCATGTTCAAGAGCGGCGACGAGACCCTCGCCACCACCGTCTGGACCAACGCCACCCTGCGCCCGATCACCACGCTCAACCAGGGCCAGCGCCTGAACTCCAAGACCACCTGGCTGGAGATGCAGTGGGACGGCAACCTCGTCCTGCACCGCAACAGCGACGGCGCCACGCTGTGGCAGAGCAACACCACCGGCTGGGGCAACTTCCTGAAGATCCAGCAGGACGGCAACGCCGTGGTCTACAAGTCCGACGGCACCACCGGCCTGTGGGCCTCGGGCACCTTCTGGTCCGGCGGCGCCTACCTGAAGGTCCAGGACGACGGCAACCTCGTCGTCTACAAGGCCGACGGCGGCGAGGGCATCGGCGGCGCCATCTGGAGCAGCAACACCTTCGTCAATTGACGTCCGATCCCCGGGCTACGGCCCGGGGATCCCTACCACGGTCGTCTGACCGTCCCGGTGGGTTCCTGCTTCTTCGCGCGGTGCCGGGACGGGTCCCGGTCTTACCTGCGCTCGACAGGCTGTCACCGCCGGTCCGGCGGCCTTGGCGATGTTGACGGCGGCGTTGATGTCCCGGTCCAGCCACACGAGGCATGCCCGGCACTGCCAGATGCGGATGTGCAGGGGTTGGGGACCGTCCTTGACGCCGCAGTGGCCACCTCGGCGAGCCACGCCGACCACCGGGCCGAAGCCTGGTGCACTGCGATCGGACCGGTAGCAGTACCGGGCAGTGCCAAGCCCTGTTCCTCCGCTCCGGCGGGGGAACAGGGCTCTCTCCGGCTCAGCCCAGCAGGCGCAGCCGGGTGGCGGCGATGCCGACGCGCACGGTCTGGCCCCACGCGAGGTCGAGGGCGTCCGACTCGATGCCGTCGCCGAAGGCCACCAGGTGCTCGGACTCCACCGTCAGCGCCAACTGCCGCCCGCCGTCCAGCAGTCCGTGGACCCGGGAGGTGCCGGTGGCCGGGGACGGCCAGGCCTCGCGGACGAACCAGGCCAGCGCCGGGGCGTCCGGCGCGGGCAGGGCGAGCGGCCCGCCGCGCTCCAGCCACGCCGAGCGGCACCAGCCGGTGGCGCCCGTCCCGGTGCCCACCAGGACGCCCGAGGACGCCTGCGCCTCGGCGGCGTCCCCGACCGTCAGGCGGTAGCGGGCCGTCTGGTGGCCCGGCTGGCCGACGTACACCTCGTTGAGCGCGAGCAGCCGCTGGCCGTCGTCCGCGACCGCCTCGACCATCGTCCGCTCCTCCACCGCCCCGCCCCCGCCCGGCACCGCCCGCAGCAGCGGCCCCAGGGCGCGGGCGCGGTGGCGCACCAGCACCCCCGGGTTGCGCCCCGGTTCGGCGTCCACGCCGATCACCGGCTGCCCGGCCAGGTACTTCGCCGCGTTCGCCACCAGCCCGTCCTGGCCGACCACGACCACCACGTCCCCCGGCTCGAACAGGAACCGCGGCAGGTCCGCCCGCTCCACCCGGGTGCGCCGCCACTCCAGCGGTACGGCCGCCGCCGCCTCGGCC
The DNA here is from genome assembly GCF_040650235.1 of Kitasatospora sp. NPDC048722. NCBI lineage: Bacteria > Bacillati > Actinomycetota > Actinomycetes > Kitasatosporales > Streptomycetaceae > Kitasatospora > Kitasatospora sp. NPDC048722. Next base: position 53,381 of record NZ_JBEZGX010000051.1, on the reverse strand, counting down.
AGCGCCGCGCCCTGGCGCAGGTGGCGCTCCTCGACCTCCTCGGCCGAGCGGCCCCGGGAGGCCAGGAAGAACGCCGCCTGCCCGGGCGTGCCGTGGCGGGCCACCAGTTCCTCGTACTCGGTGCGCCGGTGCACCAGCACCACGCGCGGGGCGAGCGTCACCGGTCCGCCCCCGCAGCGCCGGGCGCGCCCAGGCGGGCCAGCAGCCCGGTCAGCACGTCCGGGGTGAGCGTCACGCTGTCGATGCGCGGCAGGTGCCCGGCCAGCCGCATCAGTGCCAGCGCCCGCAGTACCGCCGGGTCCGCCTGCTGGTGGGCGCCCAGCCAGGCGGCCTCCGCCGCCGCCCGGGCCTCGCCCAGTTCGCGCGCGGCCTCGGCCTCGGCGGTGGCCAGGCGGGTGCGGCGCAGCGCCTCGGCGTCGGCGCGCACCCGGTCGGCGACGGCCTCCTCCTCGGCCTCAAGGCGCCGGTTGGCGCCCTGCCGGGCGAGCAGCTGCTCCTCGCGGCGGGCGAGTTCGATGCGGTTGGCGAGCTCGTTCTCGGCGATGCCGCGTTCGTGCTCGACGGCCACCGCGCGGCGCTCGAAGGTCGCCCGGTCGGCCTCCTGCTGCACGAGTTCGCGGGCCGGGGTGCGCAGCGCCCGTTCCACCTCGGGTTCGGGCCGCAGTGCCACCACGCGCACGGCGATGACGGCGAGTCCGGTCTCGGTCAGGCGCGGTTCGCCGGCCAGGCCGTGCGCCATGCGCTCGCGCACGGCGTCGACGCCGTCGGCGAGGGCGGCGGCGAGCGGGGTGCGGGCGAGCAGGCCGAGGGCGTGCTGCTGGGCGGTCTCGGTGAGCAGGGTGGCCAGCTGGTCCAGCGGCGCGGCCCGCCAGGCGCCGCTGTCGGGGTCGATGCCGAAGTCGACGCGGGCGGCGGCGGTGGCGGGTTCGGTGATGCGGTAGGTGAGGGTGGCCTGGACGGTGACGTCCTGGAAGTCGGCGGTGCGGGCGTGGAACAGCATGGCGAGCTCGCGGTCGTCCACCGGGACCTCGGAGATCGCGGCGGTCAGCGGCCGGAACCAGAACGCCAGGCCGGTGCCGTCGTGGGCGACTTTGCCGCGGCGCAGGTGGCGGATGTGCGCGGTGGGAACGGCGCGCAGGTGGCGCATGCCGAGGCGCCTGGTGATGTCGGCCATGGTGGAACCCCTTTTCGTCATCTCGACGATATTGGACCGCCCGCCTTCTCGTCAATCCGACGAGAAGGCGGGTGGCGGGGTCGGGGGCCGGTCAGCGGTGACTGGGGAACTGCACCACCTGCTGGTAGGTCGGGCGGTTCTGCCAGGTGCTCTTGGCATCGGTGACGCCGCCGAGCGGCCGCTGGATGACGGTGTCGGCGCACCACTGGTCGCCGGCCGCGCAGTCGCCGTCGCCCGGGTAGACCTGGGCCGGGCTCTGGGCGGCCGCCTGCTTGAGGGTGTTCAGCAGGACGGTCCGGCAGGCCGCGAGGTCGCCGCCGCCGCAGAACGGGCGGGCCGGCGGGCCGGCGACGCCGTCGCCGAGGACGGCGCGCAGGTCCTTGTCCAGGTAGCTCCACCAGCCGTACTGGAACGACGAACCCTTGTGCGGGATGGCCTCGTTGGCGCTGACCGGGCCGCTCCCGCCGCTGTGGCCCGAGGGGGACTCGTCGATCTGCAGCGCCCCGGTGAGCGCGGTGAACAGCTGGTCGCCCAGGCCCGGGCGCATCACGCCGTCGGCCAGCAGCGGCCACCACGCGTCCATGACGCGGATCGCGTTTGCGTCCGCGTACGCCCCGCTGCCGGGCGAACTCTCGTGCCGCGTACCGCCGTCGGCCAGCCACGCCTCCAGGTTCTGCAGCGCGGCCAAGGCGGCGGGGTCGGTGACGGGGGCGCTGCGCAGGACGCGGATCAGATCGGGCAGGACGTCCTCGGCGCGCAGGTCGGTGAGGGCCGCGCCCTCCATGGCCCGGGTGAGCGCGACCCGGCTCACCTTCCCCTGCTGCACCAGGGACTTGACGCGGGCGTCCAGCAGGTTGGCGCGGTGCACCGAGCCGTTGCCGAAGCCGGCCGCCGTGTAGCCGGTGGCCTGCTTGTTGTTCCAGGAGACGTAGTAGTCCTGGTTCACGGACTGCGGGTGCTCGGCCGGCGGGGTGTAGCGGGCGGTGTTGCCCGCGGGGTCGAACCCGGCCCACTCGTAGGCGGGTCGGGCGAGCACCGGCAGGCCCGGGTCGACGCCCGGCGCGCGCACCGGGTTGGACCCGGAGTCGTAGTAGGCGATGTCGCGCGAGTCGGCGTAGAACCAGTTGAACGTGTAGTTGATGTCCTGCGCCGCCTGCTGGAAGCTCGCCGCGTCGTGCACCGCCGTCGGGTCGTTGAACTCCTGGAAGCCGATGATGGAATCGGCCTCGTGCCGGTAGGTGGAGCGCAGCGAGGTGAACGCCACCGGCGCCCCGCCGACCGTGCCGCGGGCGCTCACCAGGCCGTAGTTCGTGCGGTACGACACCAGCGTGTAGGAGCCGGCCGGGGTGGAGTCGGCGGTGGTCGGGCTCCACGCGTCCTTGCGCTCCAGGCGCTCGAACGGCGTACACGTTCCGTGCCAGAGGTAGGAGTTGGACGCGGTCGTCACCGGCGACCCGTCGGTCGTGCACAGCGGCACGGCGTAGGTGTCGGTGATGTCCTGCCCGGCCGAGGTGGCGCTCCACGCGTAGTCCTGTCCGCGCCCGAGCTCCACGTAGAAGCTCAGGCCCGCGAACGCCGCGCCGCGCGCGCTGATGCCCGGGCCCTGCAGCTCCTCCAGCATGAGCAGCTGCGGCGCGAAGTAGCCGGTCTGCGGGCCGAACACCGCCACCGGGTGCCCGTCGTCGGTGTGCGCGCCGGAGACCAGCAGCGCGTTCGACATGCCGTGCTTGGCGCTGAGCAGGTTGCCCGGCAGCACGCCCCCGGCACTGGTCGTCGCCGTCTGCGCGGACCCGGTGGCGTCGTAGACCTCCGGCTCGCTCACCACCGACCCCGGGTCGGGCATCGCGACGCCCTGCGGGTCGTCGGGCACCGTCGCGTACGGGAACGTCTGCCCGTCGTGCAGGGTCTGGACGGCCTCCGGGTCCTCCGCCTCGCGCAGCGAGCGCCACACCGCGTCGCCGGCGTCCTTGCCGTAGCGCGCCTCGGCGGCCGACTTGACCTGCGCGGAGGCGAGTTCACCGCCGCCGCCGGAGCCGAACAGCGCGCCGATGACGGAGGCGAGGGCCACGAGGTCGGTCAGGGTGAACGGCGCGATCGACCCGGCGTTGGTGATCGGGTCCACGTGCCCCGTCAGGTCGTACTCGCCGGGGAACGTACGGGAGTCGTACGCCTGCTGGATGTACTTGTTGATCCCGTCGAGGTACGCCGAGGCGTCCGCCAGCGCCTGCGCCGCCCGCCCGCCGCGCGAGGACAGGACGTCGATCTGCTGCTGCAGCTCGGCCTCGGTGTACGGCGCCGCGCGCCAGAACGTCTGCTCCAGCTGCCGGTTGGCCGCCGCGCCGCCCGCGAAACCGGACAGCTCGCCGCGCCCGACGTGCCGGAACAGGTCCATCACCCACAGCCGGTCCTGCGCGGCCGCGTAGCCCGCGCCGAACTCGGTGCCGTAACGGGTGGTGCCGGTGACGTGCGGCACGCCGGTCGCCTTGTCGCGCACGATCGTCACGTCGGAACGCGGACTGGCCGTGCTCGCGACCTGGTCCGCCGGCACGCCGAACGACGCGTCGTTGAAGAAGCTCCGCAGCCCGGCCTCCGTCAGGCCCGGGTAGCCGGAGGCGAGCGAGGCGTACGGGCCGAGCTGGTCGTCGGTGTGGGCCGGGCGGGTGCCGAACACCCGGTTCACCAGGATCTCGGCGAGCGTGGCGTTGCCGTTCTCACCGGGCGGCAGGATGTCGTTGCAGCGGCCAGCGCAGTAGTCGGCCGCCGCCGCGGTGGCGGGCGCGGCGGCGGTGGGGGTGGTGGCGAGCGCGGGCACGAGGAGCAGCGCCACCGCCAGTACGGCGGCGAGCAGCCGGGGGAGGGGTAGGGGGACGTGGGGGCGTCGGGGCACGTCGAGCTCCTGGGTGGGGAAGCTGCGGGGGCCTCGACGGTAAGGGGGTTACCGGCCGGTTTTCTAGTGGCGTGCATGCCACTTCACCGTTTTCCCACCAAGCTTGACGATAAGTCAGTTACTCGGAAACACCATCTCCGTCAGCAGCAGGGGCGCCGGGAGACGGTCCCCGATCAGCGCCGCCAGGCGCCGGGCCTCCGCCTCCGTGAAGCTCCCGGAGATCACCGCCTCGCCGCCCGTCCCCGCACAGCCGCCGAGCGGCACCGCACACGCCGCCACCAGGACCCCCCTGCCACCACGCGTCGCACCCATGCCGCACGGTGTCGACCCGACAGCCCTGTGTTCCGGCCGACTCGACCCGACTGTGACCGACCTATCTGCCTTTGACCGGATTCGTTCAATCCCGCCCGGGGTACGGTCGTGCGAAAGGTGCCGGACGGCGGCACGGGCGGGGGACTCGGAAGGCCGGGACAGTGCTGATCGTGCTCGTTCTGTTCGTCGCGGGCGCCGGCCTGCTGCTGCTCGGCGTCCACAAGCTGCACGCCGCCGTGCCCACCTGCTACGGCAAACCCATGTCGCCCGGCGACATCTGCGAGCCCCACACCACCGGCTCGTTCTCCGAGGGCATGCCCGGACCCCAGACCTCCACCTACCGCGAGCAGCTGGACAACCTCACCAGCGGCGGCTGGACGGCGATCGTCATCGGCGCGGTCCTGCTCGCGCTCGCCGTCGTGCTCGCGATCTCCTTCAGCGCCTCCACCCTCCGCGAGCGGCGCGACTGATCTCCCCCATGGCTGCCGTGGTGCGCGCAACGCTGCCCGGCCTGCGCGCACCACGTCCCCCGTCGGCGGCTCAGCCCTCCTCCCACCACACGCTCGGCGGGTTGGTGGCCTTCTGCAGCCCGTCACCGCTGTTGCAGCGCGCGACCGAGAAATCACCCCGGTTCACCCACGGCCCCTCGACGTCGTACGGCACGCCCGCGTGCACGCAGCCGATGACCACGTGGGACACGTCGTACCCGGGACACATCGTCGACCCGCTGTTCCCGGTCCACTGCCGGTAGCACGGCGGCATGGCATCCGCCGTCCCCGCACCGGCGAACTGCACCCCCGCCACGCCGACGAGCATCAACCCGGCCGACACCGCCCCGACGACCCTGCTGCGCACACCCATCCCCATCCCCAGACACCTCCGCCGAGAAAGCTGAAATGAACGGACTTGGGAACACGATGCATCCTGGCTGATAGCCCGTCAATGCCCGTGGCGCACCTGGCGCATATCCGCTCGAGCGTCGTGCGGCGGTTAGGGGAAGGCCGGCCCGGTCAGTGCGCCTGCGAGGCCACGAAGCCGTTCAAGTCCGTGAGAGCGAAGGAGAGTTGGCCCGCGCTCAGCTTCTGCCCCATCGCGCTGCCGGCGAGGAAGTAGCCGAGGGTCGCCTGGCAGGTGCTCGCCGCGCCCGGCCCGGGCACCGCGCAGCCGACCGACTGCGCCGTCCCGCCGATGCCCGCGAGGGTGACCAGGGCGAACACCTGCCCCGGCGGCGTCCCGGCCGGCGCCTGCGCGCTGGCGGCGAGGTTCGGCTCCCGCGTGCCCGCCGGGACGGACACCGCCGACGCGTACAGGTTCGGATCCCCGGTGCGCACGGCGTGCACGACGTCCGCGGCCTGCCGCGGCGGCGCCAGGCACTGCCCACCCCGCGCGGCCTGCGGGATGAACGGGCAGGCCAGGTCGACGTCGGTCTGCGCGCCGCCGCTGTCGAAGACGGCCTGCACGAGCTCGGAGTACGAGGCGCCGAGCGGATCCGCCGTGTGCGGGCCCGGGTGGACGTACACCTGCTCGCCGCCGTCCGCGGCGAAGAACACGACGTCGCACGTCCAGCCGGCCGGCGCGACCACGTACTGCGCGTCACCGGGGTACCGGGCGCCGTACACCGCCGCGCCCGGCGGCAGGTTCACCCCGTCCGGGAGCGTGACCTGCGCCGCGAGCGCCTTGAGCGGCGGCAGCCCGGGCCCGGTCGACGCGTCCGGACACGCCTGCACCGTCACCGTCCGTGGCCCACCGCTCCCGGCGGCCACCGCCGGCGCGGCCCCGCAGACGGCGGCCGCCAACCCCGCCGCCACGACGACCCCCGCTCGCGAACCGATCGTGCGACGCATGCGCGCACCTCCCTGGATGTGCGGGGCAAGCCATACCGTCAGGCTAGATCCGTCCGCCCGGCGGCGCCCGGTGGCTACGCTCCGTCACTCCGGGCGCCGTCGGCGGGTGGAGAACGGGACAGAGCCTAAAGCTGTCATTTAGGGTTACTGTTCGTCACTTCCCGTGCGGCCGGGAGGGTCGCGGGGGAGAGGCCTGACCTGCCGGAATATCCGCTTGCCCGGCCGCCGCCCGCCCCCGTAAGGTCTCGCCGCAGCAACGACGTGTAGCTCAGCGAGACAGAGCACCAGGCTTCGGTCCTGGAGGGCGCGGGGGCAGGGCCCGCCACGTCGGCCATGAACACCAACGCTGAGCAGCAGCCGTCAGGGGCCGCCACCACGGGCGCCGTCTCCACCGACTCCGCCCACGGGCAGCTGGCCCGCGCCTTCGTCACCGCCCTCGCCCACCCCGACCCGGCCACCCGCGCCCGCGCCGAGCAGCGCGCGGCCGGCTGGCGCGAGATACTGGCCGGCATGCGCGCGGGCACCCTGGCCATCGGCTCGCGCACCCCGGCCGCGGACCTGCCCGCCTGGGTCACCCCCGAGGTCCTGCACGGCGGCTTCGCCACCGGCCGCGCCCGCGCCGAAGGCCCCCTCCAGCCCCACGAGACCGACGCCTGCCGCCGCGCCGGCATCCCCGAAGGCCGCGCCGAACTCTTCGCGCACTGCCTCACCGAACCCGGACTCGCCGACCTCTGGCACCTGCTCGACACCGGCCGCTACCGCATCACCGTCCCCGAGGAAGCCGCGCTGCTCACCGTGGCCTGGCTGGTCCGCGCCGGCGAGCAGCAGGCCGCGCTCGACCTCGTCGACGTCCTGCGGCCCTTCGCCGCCCGCCTGCGCTTCACCCCGCCGCCCGGTGACGCCCCGTCGGCCGCGCCGGACGCCGTCCACCGCCGCACCGCCGGCGAGGCCTCCGCCGCCCTCGCCCGCCGCACCCCCAACCGTGCGGTGGAGGCCCAGCGCGAGGCCCTCACCGTCTGGGCGCCCTTCGCCGACGACCTGCTCACCCACTGGCTGGCCGCCGGCGACGGCCCGACCGGCGACGGCCGGAGCACGGACGGGCCGTGGCACCGCCGCGGCGCCGAACTCCTCCTGCGCTACCGCACCCTCGCCGCCGCCCACCCCCTGTGCGGCAAGCACCGCAACCCCCGCGAGAACCTCGCCATCCTGCGCACCGCACTCGAACTGACCGTCACCGGCGGTCAGCTGGACCCCCGGACCCGCGGCCTGCTGCGCCACGCCGTCGACGCGATGGTGCGCCGCCGCGGCCTGCCCGGCTCCGCCCAGCACACCGCCCTGCGCCGCGCACAGGCCCGCCAGGCCGCCCAGCCCTCCCACCACGCCGTCGCCCAGGTGCTCATCGCCCGTCTCGCCGCCCACCCGCAGCACGACGGCCTGGCCGACGCGCAGGCCCTCCTCGCCCCCGTCACCGGGGCCGAGAGCACCGCCGTCCCGGTCGCTACCGCGGTTCCCGCCGGCACCGCCGTGCCGCCCGCCCTCCACAAGCCCGTCCTCGCCGCCACCAGCGCGAGCGTCGAAACCCTCATCGCCCGCGGCCTGGTGCCCTCCGCCGAGGTCCTGGCCGAGCTCGCGCCCCAGCTCGCCGCCGTCACCGAGGCCTCCGCCCACCCCGACCCGGCCCTGCGCGCCCTCACCGCCGCCGGCCACAAGGCGTTCGCGGGCCGCCGCTCCCTGCTCCTGCTCCACTACGCCAGCCAGGTCCGCGCCGACGAGCTCCCCTGGAACCTCGCCGTGCGACCGCACCGCACCACCGACGCCACCACCCGCGACGCCCACCTCGCCACCCTGCACCGCCTCGGCGCCCTGGCCGTCGCGACGTTCCCCGGCACGCTCCTGCCCAACCCGCTGGTCGGCGAACTGTCCGCGCTCGCCCGCGAGGCCGGCGCCGACCTGCCCTTCGTGGAGGAACTGGCCGCCGACATCTTCATGGGCGGCTTCAGCCCGAAGTACCTGCAGGCCGCCCGCATCGCCGCCGAACTGCTGGAAGGCTCCCTCTACGAGAGGTACTTCGACATCGACTACGCCGCCGTCTACGCGATGGACGACACCTGGCAGTTCTCCGCCCAGTGCACCCGGCGGGCCGGACGCACCGGCGCCTCCTGGTCGGTGACGGGCAACGGCGCCGTCATCGAACAGGCCCAGATCCTCACCACCCACAACCTCGCCACCCTCGCCGGCCCCGCCGCCCTCACCCCGCCCGAGGGCTGGGACGTCCTCGCCGAACGCGCCTTCACCACCGCCTGCGGCTTCGCCTCCCGCGGCCTCACCGCCCGCACCACCCGCCGCAACGCCGCCCTCGCGTGGCGCCAGATGCTCTTCCACCTCTCCCTGTGCCCGCCCCGCACCCGCGCCGCCGTCCTGGACACCCTCACCACCCGGCCCCACCCCGACGCCCTCGCCGACGCCGTCGCCGACCTCGCCCGCCTCGCCCGCGGCGCGGCACCCGTGCACGCCCCGCTCCTGGGCTGGGCCTCCGGCGAGCGCTCCGGGGCCTGACGCCCGACCGGCCACGGGCCTGACGCCCGACCGGCCACCGGCCTGACGCCCTACCACCCCGCCCGCCCACACGGGCGGGCCCGGCGAAATCCACGCGGCGCCCGCCCGCCGCCTGTTACCGTCCCCTGCCGTGACAGCCGACGCGGCGGACGAATACACCCGGAATGTCGAGGCACTGGCCCGGCGCTTCGACGTCGGCTGCCTGGTGGCACTGCTCCCGCGCGCCCACCGGGCCGCCGCCCTCGCCGAACTCGTCGACGCCGACCCCGACTTCTTCTTCCTCGGCCACGACCACCCGCCCACCGTGACCGACAGCACCGTCACCGACGGCACCCCGGCCGCGCGCCGCGCCCTGGCCCGCACCGTCCGCGACCCGCAGGCCCAGCAACGCCTGCTCGACCTCGACGACGCCGGCATCGACGCACGCCTGGCCGACAACCCGTCCCTGACCTACCCGGCCGAATGCCGGCTGCGGCTGCGCCGCCCCGCTGCCGTCGCCGCCGGCAGCGGCTACCGCCCGGAGCACCACCGCGCCGCCCTGACCTCCCGCGATCCCGACCTGGCCGCCGCCGCGCTCGTCGACCGCCGCACCCACCGCTGGGACGACCCGATCCCGCCCACCGTCTGGGCCGACGCCTGGCGCACCGTGCGCCTGGCCGGCGGCCCCGGCCGGGTCCGGGAGGTCCTGGCCGCCCTGCCGCCCGGCGCCGACCTCGACGACGCGACCCGCCGGATCGCCGAGGCCTGCGCCGAACCCGACCCCGAACCCTTCCTCACCAGTGCCGAGGACCGCATCACCGGCACCGGCGCCCTGCTGCGCCGCCTGCGCCGGATCCGCACCGCGCCCGACGCCCCCCGCGGCCGGGCGATCCTCGCCGAGCCGTACCGGGTGGACTGGGCGCTGGTCGCGTCGGCCGGGCTGTTCCGCCGCCTGCCGCGCCTGGCGGCGCGGCTGCTCGCCCACCGCCCCGACTGCCCGCCCGACGTCGCCCGCGTGCTGCTCACCGGCCGCCCCGCCCCGCGACACCTGCCCACCCCCGGGCCCGCAGCCCCCGGGCCCGCAGCCCCCGGGCCCGCAGTCCCCGGGCCCCGTGCGGACGGACCGCCGCCGTCCGCGCACCACCGCCGCCCGCCCGTCCTCGGCCCCCTCGACGCGGCGGACCCGCTCGCCGTCCTGGCCGCCACCCCGATCGGCAAGGGCGGCCTGGACATCCACCACGTGTGGTCCGCGATCGAACTGGGCCGCATCACCGCCCGGCAGGCCGTCGACCACGCCCGCCCGGCCTACGCCGTCGCCTGCCACGCCGGCCAGACCTCCGCCTTCCACGCCGGCACCCGGGAACCCGGCGGCGGCCGCGCCGCCCTGCACACCGCCGCCCTCGCCCACCTCGCCGAACACCTCGCCGCCCACCCGCCGGCACCGGGACTGTGGCGCGAGGTCGACGCCTTGATGCGTCCCTTTCCCGGCCCCCTGCCCGCCCTCCTGGCCACCGCGGCCCGCGCCCGCACCGCACCCGCCGACGAGCGGTTCCGTCCGTGGCGGGCCTGAACGCGCCGCTGCCGTCCGCACCCCTGGTTGAGGCCCGGGCGCCCGGGGGAGACATACGGGGCACCGACGCGCGCACGGAAAGCAGGAGGCCGGGATGGACGCCGACATAGCGGCGATGACCAGGACCGTCCGCGAGGCCAGGACGCAGGTCAGGGAGGACGCCCTGCCCCGCGCCCGCACGCGCCGCGCCGACGTCGCCCGGCCGGACGAGGCGGCCCTGCTCGGCGCACTCGCCGACCTGCTCGACACCGCGCGGGAACTGGCCGAGACCATCGGCCCGCGGATGACCACCCCCGACGCCCGCGCGTCCTACGGCTGGGCCGGGCGGCGCCTGCGCGAACAGGCCGAGAACCTGCGGGCCGACGAACGCAAGCTCGCCGCCGACGCGGCGGACACCCAGGCCCCCACCGCCGCCGGCTGACCTGAGCCCCGGTCAAACCACCAGTCGCCCTTTCGGGTGCCGAGGGGTTGGGCGACGCCCGGCGGTGGCAGAACGCCGGGCATGACCCTGCGCACCGCGTCCCCCCGTCCCCGCCGCCGCCCGTACCAGCGCCCGGCCTGCTGCCGGACCTGGCACACCGAGCACCTCCTGCCCGACGGCACCCCCGTGCGCACGACCTGGCACCAGCCCGCCTGCCAGGCCCGGCCCGCCCGGTGACGGGCCGCCGGCCCGAACCCTTCCGCCCCGGCGCCACCGCCGTGCGCCGCGACGTCCACGCCGGGCGCGTGTGGACGGCGATGCCCCAGCGGGTGATCGACGACACCGGCGACACCCTCACCCTCGCCCACTGGCCCGGAATCGCCGGTCTCGCCCCGACCTCCTGGATCGACGCCCGCCGCACCCGCGACGACGCCACCCGCAAGAGCGGCCTCGACGACCTCGCCTCCGGCACCTGGACGCTCGCCCCCCACCGCTGGGAGCGCACCGAACTGCTCTCCCGCTTCCTGACCGGCGAACACTTCTCCGTCCACTGCTTCCAGGACGCCGCCACCCACACCCCGCTGCACTGGTACGTCAACTTCGAGGTGCCGCACCGCCGCCGTCCCGGCATCGGGATCGACACCATGGACCTCGCCGTGGACCTGGTGGTCGAACCCGACCTGTCCGCCCACCGCTGGAAGGACGAGGACGAGTACGAGCAGCTGCGCCGCCTCGGCGTGGTCGACGAGCGTCTGCACGGCGCCGTCGACGCGGCCCGCGAGCGCGCGCTGGGCCTGCTGCAGGACCGCGCCGGCCCGTTCGCCGGCGGCTGGCCCGCCTGGACACCGGACCCCAGCTGGCCGCTGCCCGAACTACCCCTCGCCGCCCGCGACTTCGAGGGCGGCGCGGACGGCTGAGGCGATCAGCGCGACCAGGTTCGACGTCCGGCGGTCCGCCTCCTCGGTCGCGACCTCCGCGCCGCAGCCCGTACGGACGAGGTTCGGCCCGTCCAGGCCGTCGAGCCCGCAACGCCCGTTGCGCCGCCCGCTGCCGGGGTGCCGGCGGGTGCCCGGCACGTCGTCGGGGTGCAGGACGAACACCGCCCCGTCCCGTCCGGCCGCGTACCTGCCCTGCGCCGTCCGCGGCCTGCCGATCCCGTGCCTTGTCGCCCGCTGCCCGCCATCGGCGGCGGGGCGGGCCTCGCGCAGGCCGGCGCTCAGCGCGTCGTCGCAGGTCGCACAGGTGAAAGTGATCACCGGCCCCATCGTGCCCGGCCCCCTCGCGGGCGCTGTCACAGGCCCGTGCGACGATCCGGAGCATGATCGCCCCGCTGGAGTCCCTCCTGCCCGCCACCGCCACCGGCGCGTACGCCTCGACCACGTACGCCGACTGGGCCGCCGTCCACGACCCCGGCGCGGCCGGTGCCGCGCGCGAGGCGGTCGAGGAGATGAACGGCGAGTTCAACCGGTACTGGGAGAAGCCCGGCGGGTTCGTCGACCTGATGGCACGACGGGCCCGGCGGCTGCCGCCCGCGCACCTGCCGTGGTTCTGGGACACCGTCGGCCACCGCCTGCTGCGCAACGGCATCCGCGCCGCCGCCCGCGCCTACGTCGCCGCCCGCGCGGCCGAGTCCGCCCACGGCCTGCCCGTCGACCCCGGCTACCGGCGGGCCAACGCCCTGCTCTTCGCCGGGTGCGGCGCCCTGCCCGCCAAGGAACTCGCCGCCCACCAGCGCTTCCTCGCCGAAACGCTGGACCCGTCCGCCGCCCACGGCGCCCTCGACGAGCTGCTCACCGCCTGGGCCGCCTCACCCGCCGACCTGCCCGCCGACCTGGTCCGCCGCGCCCGCGCCTCCGCCAAGGCCGCCGGACACGGCGACGGCGAGGTCGCCCGGATGGCCGGCGCGATCCTCGCCACCGCGCGGGACAAGGCTCTCCCGGCCGCCCTGCTCGACGACGCCGCGCCGCTCCTGAACGCCCATCCGCCCACCGGCGCGGACCTCTCCGCCCTCGTGGAGCTCTTCCCCTCCGGCACCACCGACGGCGGCGCCTGGCTGCGGCTGCTGATCGCCTGCGGCGCGGTGCGGGCGATGGCCGAGGGCCGGATCGTCCCGGAGGGCGGCCTGCACCGCTGGCTCGGGCACTTCGCCCACATGTACCAGTACGCGCGCCAGTCCGGCGGAGGCGTCGCCCGCCAGCAGCTCCCGTCCGAACTCCTCGACACGGTGCAGGAGTTCGGCCCCCTCCTGCGGACCGGCGGCACCGCCGTGACACTCCACACCACCCGCTACCACTGGCAGGGCCTGGACGCCGACCTCCTCGACGCGTGCCTCGCCGCCCAGGTGCCCGTCACCGACCCCGGCCCCGAGACGCGCCTGCGCTTCTGGGGCGAGGACTCCCGCCGCGACCTCGCCGCCCTCGCCGCCGACCCCGTCTTCGGCCCCCGCCTGGAAGGCACCGTCCACGCCGGCCTGCTCCCGCACCACGGGTCCGCCCGCCGCCGGGCCGGCACGGCGATCACCCTGCTGCCGGGCAACCAGGGCATCGCCCAGGAGGTCGCCGCCCGCGTCGCCCGCCTCGTCGACACCGTCGCCGGCGGCGGCATGGCCGGAGCCGAGGAAGCCGTCACCGAACTGGAGACCGTCCTCGACCGCCCCACCGTCACCGCCCTCGCCGGCATCACCGACGCCCTCGCCGAGGCCGGCGCCGCCGGCGCCCTGCGGCGCTCCCTGGCCGCCGGACTGCCGGAGGAACTGGCCTGGCCGGCCCTGGAGTCGGTCCGAGCCGAATTCGAAGCCGAGCACGCAGACGGCTCCACCGGCATCGAGGGCATCACCTGCACCTGGCCCGTCCTCACCGTCTTCAACCGCGAGCGCGCCGTCGCCGTCGCCCCCGACGGCATCCGCGCCACCTGCCGCTTCACCGTCCCCGACGACGCCACCCTCTTCGCCGCCCACTACGCCGGCGGCTCCTTCCTCGTCAGCTGGACCCTCAAGCCCAGCCCCTACCACTGCGACACCGCCGTCTGGGCCGACCGCCCCGACGCCCCCTTCACCCCCGGCGAACTCCGCGGCCTCGTCCCCTACGACGGCAGCCTGGACGGCGCCCACGGCTTCCAGTTCGAGACCGCCGACGGCACCGGACGCCACAGCGGCGGGCACGTGCTGCGCCCCGGCGACACCCACGGCATCGACGGCGACGAGCTCCAGCTCGGCGACGGCACGCGGATCTGGACCAACGCCGTCTTCGGCCGCCGCCCCTGGCGGCCCGTCGACCCCGTCACCGGCGAACCCCAGGGCGACCTGTCCCTGCCCGACTTCCCCGGCCGCCCCGCCGACCCCGCCCTGCCCGCCGAAACCGGCATGGCCCTGTCCCACGAGGACCTCCAGCTCGCCCCGCTGCCCGCCACCCTCACCGGCTCCCCCCTCGGCAGCCGCGACGGACTCGTCGGCACCCGCGTCCTGTACCGCACCCGCCACCGCAACCACGCCCCCGACCACTTCCTCCTCGAAAGCGTCGACGGCCGCACCGCCCGCTTCGACATCGACCGCCCCGGCCAGACCCCCTGGGGCCTGTGGGCACCCCCGGAAGGCGCCGCCGAGGACGTCGTCCTCGCCGAATCCCAGACCCGCACCGGCGTCCGCGCCTACACCCCCGACGGCATCCTGCTGTGGGAACAGGACGGCCACGACACGCCCCGCCGCTCCCGCGGCACCCCCATCCGCGCCGTCACCGCCTCCGGCGGCACCGCCCTGCCGCCCGCCTACTGGTACCTGCTGCGCACCCGCGACCGGGCCGCCTCCCGCGCCCTGCGCGCCGTCACCCGACCCGTCGCCGACGCCCTGCTGGCCGCGGCCCTCGAAGGCCCCGGCACCCTGCGCGCCGCCGTCGCCCGCGAACTGCCCGACGTCACCGACCCGGTGCTGGTCGAGGCGGTCGCCGCGGTGGCCCTGCGGGCCGCCCGGGTGGAGGAGCGCCGCCTCGCCCTGCACCGGCGGGTCGCGATCCTCGCCGAGACCCCGCCCGTCCTGCCGCGCCGCAGCGCGCCCGACACCGAGCTGATGCCCGCCCTGTTCGGGCTGCTCCCGGACGGCCCCGGGCGGCCCGACGGCCGGCCCGCACCCCTGCCCGCCACCCTGGGCGCGCTCGCCGCCGACGGCGCCCACCTGGCGGGCGCCATCGGCGAGGAGGTCCGCCGCCTCTCGCCGCCCGCGCCCCCGCACGAGTGGCCGCAGCTGCTGGGCGCGATCGACGCCGCCGCCTGGCGGGCCGCGGTCGCCCCCACCCCGGAGGCCGAACGCGCCGCCCTGCTGGCCCTGTTGGGCACCTGGTCCGACCAGCCGTTCGCCCGCGCGGGCAGCCGCTGGTGGGCGGGGCGCGCGGACACCGCGACCCTGGCCCGTCTGCGCGCGGACGGCCTCGCGGTGGCGTCGGCGCGCGTACGGGCGCAGGGGGCGTCGCAGCGCTGGTTCGTCACCGGCGCCGACGCGACGCTCGCGCAGCCCGTCCCCACCGCCCGGCTCGTGCGCGTCGACCGCGACGACGCCGCCCGGCTGCGCGCCCTCGTCGCCGCCGTCGAGACGGACGGGCCGCTCGCGCTGCCCGCGGAGGCGGTCGCGCGCTTCGCCGAACTCGCCGGAGTGCGAGAGACGTTGGCGCGCCTGGTGCTCGCCGGGCTGCCCGCCCGTCCCGACCGGGACGACCATCGCGCCCTGGTCACCAAGGCCCCGTACAGGGCCACCCCCATGACCGCCGACACCTACGACCAACTGCGCGGGCGCCTCGGCGACGAGGGCCGCCGGGCCGTCCTGGCCGCCGCCCTGCCCGAGGACCCGGCCGACCTGTGGCGCCCCGGCGGCGTCGAGGCGGCCGCGGAGCGGATGGCCGCCGTGTGGTGCGAGCGCCTCGGCGCCCTGCCCGCCGTCGACGACGCGGCCGCGGACAGCCTGGAGACGGACCTGGGCCTGCCCGAGGTCTGGGCCCGCCGCCTGGCCGGCGGCTCCGCGGCCGCCGCCGACGGGGCGGTCGAGGCGGCCGGCTGGGAGCTCGTGGCCACCCCGTACGGGAGCGGCGTGGAGGTGCGCGCCGTCCCGCCGGGCGGTCCCGCCCTGCCCTACGGCACCCCGGTGGGCCTCAACCTGCGGCAGGCCGCGAGCGCCCTGGTGTGGGCGTGGACGGACCGTCCGGTCGGCGATCCGGCGGTGGCCGGAGCGTTCGACCTGTACGAGCGCCTGCGCGCCGAACTCGGCCGTCCGGAGCTGCTGTTGGCGATGGGCCGAGCCGCGGTCAAGGACACCCCCGAAGGCCTGGCGCACCGCTTCGGCCCTGAGTGCCTGCCGGTGGCCGAAGGCCGCCGCAAGGACACGGACGCCCCTCTGCCCGTGGCCCACGACGCCGGCCCGCTCGTCGTCTGTTCGCCCAGCGGCCGGGCCTTCCTGCGCCCGGCCGCGCTGAGCGATCCGCAGGCCTGCCGGAGCGTGCGCGAAATCCCGGAACTGACAGCCGAGTTGAACGTCCTCATGCCGTACCTGCCCGGCGGTGGCCTGGAGCGGATGATGCACCGCGCCCGCACCACGCCCGTCCCGGCGGGCGCCTACGAGGCCAACCCGCAGCACTCCTGCCCCGGCCTCGTCGCCCATGCCGCCCGCCACCTCGACGTCGGTCCCGACGCGGCCGCCCTCTACCTCCAGCTCGCCACCCTGGCCGCTCCCACCGACCGCAACGTCCGCCGCTGGAACGCCTGGACCGCCAAACAGCACGCCGCCGCCCGCACCGAACTCCTCGCCACCGGCACCGTCACCGAAGCCAAACGCCCCCGCGCCGGCCGCACCCTCTTCCTCCCCGGCGAGTGGACCGACCTCAAGTCCCCCCACCTCCCCCTGGAAACCCCCAAACTCGCCACCCACACCGTCCGCCCCCTGTGGCGCAACGAGATCCACGCCCCCTTCCCCCGCATCCAACCCCCGCTCCCGCTGCACGAGTTGTTCACCACGACGTGGACCGCCCTCCACGGCACCCCCGGCGGCCCGCAGTGACCGGCCAGGGCCCGACGGGCACCCTCGGCCGCCTCGGCGACCTCATGGGCGGCCCGGTGCGCCCGCCCGTCGGGAAGCTCGGCGTCGAGCGCCCTTCGGGGCCCCGCGGCGGCGGTACCGCCCTACGGGCGCGGACGTCCTGGGTCCCCGACCTCGCGCAGGCCTGTCGGCCTGTGAGTGAGGGCACGGGCGAGTTCGGTGGTGATCGTGCCCGTGGCCGCAGGCAGCCGTCACCTGGGATGTCGTGCGGCCGGGCTCACCGCCGGCGCCGTACCGCCGTGAAGCGGACCGGGGTGCCCGGGGTGGCCTGGGCGGCGGCGGGCAGGGCGGCGGCGGGGATGACGCCGATGACGGGGTAGCCGCCGGTGGTGGGGTGGTCGGCGAGGAAGACCACCGGGCGGCCGTCCGGCGGGACCTGGACGGAGCCCAGGACCATGCCCTCGCTGGGGAGTTCGCCTTCGCGGGCGCGTTCCAGCGGAGGGCCGTCCACGCGCAGGCCGATGCGGTTGCTGGTGGGGGAGACGCGGTAGCCGGATCCGGTGAGGACGGCGAGGGAGCGCTCGGTGAACCAGTCGTCGCGCGGGCCGATCAGCACCGGCAGGAGCAGCGGGTCGGGCGCGGCGGGGGAGGCGACCACGTCCGCCCCGGCCGCCGGGCCGCACGGTTCGCCGAGCGCCAGCTCGTCCCCGACGGCCAGGGGCGCGGGGCCCAGCCCCGACAGCAGGTCGGTGGAGCGGCTGCCGAGCACGGGGGTGACGGCGAGTCCGCCCGCGAACGCCACGTAGCTGCGCACGCCGGACGTCGCCGCGCCGACCTCCAGCAGCGCCCCGGCGGGCACCCGCACCGGGGCGGCCCACGCGGCGGGCCGTCCGTCGACCCGGACCGCGCACGGCGCACCGGTGACGGCCACCGTCACGGCGCGCCCGGTGCGCACCGCGCAGCCGAGCACGGTCGTCTCCAGCGTGGCGGCCGTGGCGGGGTTGCCCACCAGGCGGTTGGCGAGCCGGTGGGCGGGCTGGTCGAGCGCGCCGGAGCGGGGCACGCCCAGGTGCGCGTGGCCGGGGCGGCCCAGGTCCTGGACGGTCGTCAGCAGGCCGGTGCTCAGTACGGTGACGCTCATGCTCCCTCGATGACGAAGCGGACCCGGGTGCCCGGGCTGAACAGGGCGGCGCGCTCGCGGGAGGGGTCCCACAGCACGGTGTCGGTGTGCCCGATCAGCTGCCAGCCGCCGGGGGAGGAGCGCGGGTAGGCGCCGGTGTACGGGCCGGCGAGGGCGATCGAGCCGGCCGGGACGGCGGGCCGCGGGACGGCCCGGCGCGGTACCCGGTAGCGCTCGGGCAGGCCGGTGAGGTAGCCGAAGCCGGGGGCGAAGCCGCTGAAGGCGACGCGGAACTCGGTCGCGGAGTGGATGCGCGCCACCTCGTCCTCGGCGACCCCCCACAGCGCGGCGACCTCGGCGAGGTCCGCGCCGTCGTAGCGCACCGGGACGGTCACCGTCTCGTCGGTCGTCGCCCGCAGCGGCGGCACGCACCAGCCGGTGAGTTCGGCGGCCAGGGCGTCGGGGTCGGCGACGCCGTCGAGCAGGACGGTCCGTTCGGCGGGCACGACCTCCGCGACGGGCGGGAGCACGGAGGCGGCGCGCCGGCGCTGGAGTTCGGCGTGGAAGGCGGCGGTCTCGTCGGCGTCGTCGAGCTCGACCAGCAGCGCGTCCAGGCCGACCCGCAGGACCCGCGTGCTCACGCGAAGGCCTCCACCCGGACTCCGGCCGCCCGCAGGGCCGTTCGGACCCGGCGGGCGAGGTCCGCGGCGCCGGGGGTGTCGCCGTGCACGCACAGGGAGCGGGCCCGCAGCCGGACGCGTTCGCCGGTGCGCGCGGTGACCTCGCCGTCGCGGGCGATGGCGACCGAGCGGTGGACGACGGCGTGCGCCTCGTGCACGACGGCGTCGGGTTCGCGGCGCGGGACGAGCGCGCCGTTCGGGGTGTAGGCGCGGTCGGCGAAGGCCTCGGCCACCACCGGCAGTTCGGCCCGCCCGGCGGCCTCGTGCAGTCGCGAACCGGGCAGCCCGAGGACGGGAAGGCCGGGAGCGGCCAGCTGGACGCCCCGGACCACCGCCTGCGCCTGCTCCTCGTCGTGCACCGTCCGGTTGTACAGCGCGCCGTGCGGTTTGACGTACGCGACACGCGCCCCGGCCGCCTGCGCGAACACCTGCAACGCCCCGATCTGGTAGGCGACTTCGTCGGCCAGTTCGTCCGGCGGCACGTCCATCGCGCGGCGCCCGAACCCGGCGAGGTCCCGGTAGGAGACCTGCGCGCCGATCCGCACGCCCCGCTCGGCGGCCAGGGCGCACACCCGCCGCATGGTGGACGGGTCCCCGGCGTGGAAGCCGCAGGCGACGTTGGCGCTGGTGACCACCGACAGCAGCGCCTCGTCCTCGGTGAGGGTCCAGCGCCCGAAGCCCTCGCCGAGATCGGCGTTGAGGTCGATGACGTCCCCGCCGCGGCCGGCGCCGAGGTCCATGAGGGCCGTCGAGGCGGGCGGCGTCACCTCACGCCGCCCGTCATCGCCCGGGTGATCACCGCGCGCGCGTCGTTGAGGTACCGGGTCAGTTCCACCTCGGCGTCGTCGATCTCGCCCGACTCCAGCAGTCCGGTGAGCGTCTGGTTGCGCCGCAGGAACGGCGCGTGCAGCTCGCGCGCCGAGGGGACGGCGGCGAAGGCCAGGCGCAGCTCGGCGACCAGGCGCGCCATGCACTCGTCGATCCGCTCGCTGCCGGCGAGCCCGGCGACGGCCAGGTGGAAGTGCAGGTCGGCGGTGCCGACGGTGACCCAGTCGCCGAGCGCCTCGGCGGCCTCGGCCCGGGCGAGCGCGGCCCGCACGGCCGCCAGGCGCTCGGGCGCCGCGCTGCGCAGGGCGCGCACGCCGGCCGTCTCCAGGGCCAGGCGCAGCGTGTAGATGTCGGCGACGTCGGCCGGGTTGAGGATCCGTACGAACACGCCGCGGTTCAGCTCGTGCACGACCAGCCGCTGGTCGGCCAGCAGTCGGAACGCCTCGCGGAGCGTGTTGCGCGAGACGGCGAGCGCGTCGCCGAGAGCCTCCTCCGACAGCCGGGTGCCGGGGGCGAGCCGGCCCTCGGTGATGTGGTCGCGCAGCACGTCGGCCACCCGCTGGGCGGCACTGGCGCGTTCGATCCGGCTCCGGTCGGCCGCGAGTGCGTCGAAAACCCCGGTCACGTTCCACCTCCTGAACTCTTGTCGGATTGTTCCACAATCCCCTAGCCTCGCGGCAACCCCCGAACGGTCGCGGCCACACCCGGCCGGGACCTCCTCCGCCCGCGGCGTCCCCGACGGCCACCCTTCAGGGGCGGAGGCCCCTCTGAAAGGCGGTCAGGAACATGATCGTTCTTGTCGGCATCCTCGTCGTGGTGGCCGGGTTCGCCACCCGGCGAAATCCGCTCCTCGTCGTCGGCGCCGCCGGCGTCGTCACCGGACTCCTGGGCGGGATGAGCCCGGTGAAGGTCCTGGAGGCCTTCGGCACGGGCTTCGCCTCCAGCCGCTCGGTGACCCTCTTCGCCGTCACCCTGCCCGTGATCGGCCTCCTGGAGCGCCACGGCCTGCAGGAGCAGGCCCGCACCCTGATGAACAAGCTCGCCAGGGTCAGCGCCGGACGCCTGCTCGCCGTCTACCTGGTGGTGCGCCAGCTCGCCGCCGCCCTCGGCCTCACCGGCCTCGGCGGGCCCGCCCAGGCCGTGCGCCCGATGATCGCGCCGATGGCCGAGGCCGCCGCCGAGCGCCGCCACGGCACCCTGACCGAACGGGCCCGCGAACGCCTGCGCTCCTTCGCCGCCAGCGCCGACACCGTCGGCCTGTTCTTCGGCGAGGACTGCTTCCTCGCCGTCGGCTCGATCCTCCTGATCACCGGCTTCGTCAACGCGACCTACCACACCGACCTGGAACCGGTGCAGCTCGCCCTGTGGGCCATCCCCACCGCGGTCTGCGCCACCCTCGTCCACGGCGCCCGCCTGCTGCGCCTGGACGCCACCCTCGCCCGGGACGTCCAGGACGTTCCCGCCACGGGCAACACGACCGCTGCCGCCACCCGGGCCGAGGAGAAGACGAAGTGATCAAGGTCGAGTGGCTGTACTGGCTGGTCGGGGCCGTCTTCCTCGCGATGGCCGCGCAGATGGCCGTGGACCGCACCAACCCCAAGCGCTACGGCAGCGCCGCCTTCTGGGGCCTGCTCGGCGCGAGCTTCGTCTACGGCAGCTGGGTGGCCGACAAGAGCGCGCCCGCGGCCCCGCTGGGCGCCGCCGTCCTGGCGATGATCTGCCTGGCCGGTTTCGGCCTCACCGGCCGCGGCACCGCCACGGCCGCCGCCCCCGAGCAGCGGGCCGCCTCCGCCGAGCGCCTGGGCAGCAAGCTGTTCGTCCCCGCGCTCGCCCTGCCGCTGGTCGCACTCGCCTGCGGCACGCTCCTCAAAGGCGTGCACCTGGGCGGGAGTCCACTGCTCCAGACCGGCAGCGAGACGCTCCTCGGGCTCGGCATCGGCTCGCTCGTCGCCCTGGGCATCGCGCTGCTGCTCACCCGCGAGCGCAACCCCGTCGTCGCCCTGCACTCCGGGCGCGGGCTGCTGGAGGCGATGGGCTGGTCGCTGCTGCTGCCCCAGCTCCTGGCCGTGCTGGGCTCGATCTTCCAGAGCGCCGGCGTCGGCACCCAGGTCGGCAGGATCACCACCCACTTCCTGCCGGACGGCAGCAAGTACGCGGCGGTGGCGGTCTACTGTCTGGGCATGGCCCTGTTCACGGTCATCATGGGCAACGCCTTCGCCGCCTTCCCGGTGATGACCGCCGCGATCGGCTGGCCGATCCTCATCACCCAGCTGCACGGCCACCCGGGCGTCGTCCTGGCCGTGGGCATGCTGGCCGGCTTCTGCGGCACGCTCGTGACCCCGATGGCGGCCAACTTCAACCTCGTCCCGGCGGCACTGCTCGAACTCAAGGACCAGTACGGGCCGATCAAGGCCCAGATCCCCACCGCGGGCGCGCTGCTGGTGTGCAACATCGCCATCATGTCGCTCTTCGCGTTCTGACCCGCTCCGTCTCCTCCAGAAAGGCCGCCCATGACCAGGGTCCTGCTCACCGGCTTCGAACCGTTCGACGGCGCCGACGTCAACCCGTCCTGGGAGGTCGCCCGCCTCGTCGCCGACCAGCCGCCCGAGGGGCTGCTGGTCACCGCCGTCCGCCTGAGCTGCGTCTTCGGGCGGGCGGCCGAGGAACTGCGCGCCGCGGTGGGGGAGTGCGCGCCGGACCTGGTGGTCTGTCTGGGCCAGGCGGCGGGCCGGCCGGACGTCACCGTCGAGCGCGTGGCCCTCAACGTCGACGACGCTCGCATCCCCGACAACGCGGGCGCCCGGCCCGTCGACGCGCCCGTCGTCCCCGGCGGCCCCGCGGCCTACTTCGCGACGCTGCCGGTCAAGGCCTGCGTGGCCGCCGTCCGGGCGGCGGGCCTGCCCGCGTCCCTCTCGCACACCGCCGGGACGTTCGTCTGCAACCACGTCTTCTACGCGCTGATGCACCTGCTCGCCACCGAACGCCCCGGCGTGCGCGGCGGGTTCGTCCACATACCCGCCCTGCCCGAGCAGGTCCTCGACCGCGCCCAGCCCTCCTTGCCGGCCGACGCCGTCGCCCACGCGCTGCGCGCCCTGCTGACCGCCGCGGCCACCACCTCCGCCGACCTGCGCGTCCCGGAGGGTGCCACCCACTGAAAGCCCGCCCGTGGTGACGGACCCGACGGTCCGTCACCACTGTTCCGGCGGCGGCCCGTCAGACCTGGTAACGCTCCGGCGCGAGCAGGTGCAGATGCCCGGCGACCCAGTCGGAGGTGCGGCGCAGCCCCTCGTCCAGGCCCACCAGCGGCTCCCAGCCCGCCAGTTCGCGTGCCTTGCGGTTGTCGGACAGCAGCCGCTCGACCTCGCTGCCACCCGGGCGCAGCCGGCTCGGGTCGACGACGATCTCGGCGTCCCGGCCGGAGGCGACGATCATCGCCTTGGCCAGGTCGCCGATCGACACCTCGCTGCCGGTGCCGAGGTTGACGACCTCGCCGAGCGCGCGGTCGGCGCGGGCGACGGCCAGGAAGCCCTCCGCGGTGTCGGTCGCGTAGGTGAAGTCACGGGTCGGGGTGGTCGAGCCGAGCCTGATCTCCCGTGCGCCGGAGTGGAGCTGGGCCAGCACGGTGGGGATCACCGCGCGGGCCGACTGGCGCGGGCCGTAGGTGTTGAACGGGCGCACCACCGCGACCGGCAGCTCGAAGGCGTGCCAGTAGGACAGCGCCATCATGTCCGCGCCGATCTTCGAGGCGGAGTACGGGGACTGCGGCTGCAGCGGGTGCCGCTCGTCGATCGGCGCGGTGATCGCCGTCCCGTACACCTCGCTGGTGGAGGTGTGCACCAGGCGGGCGCCGTGGCGCAGGCAGGCCGCGGCGACGTTCTGCGTGCCGACGACGTTGGTCTGCACGTACGCCTCGGGGGCCTGGTAGCTGTACGGGATGCCGATCAGCGCCGCGAGGTGGAAGACGGTGTCGCAGCCGGCGACCGCGTCCAGGACCCGGTTGGCGTCCCGCACGTCGCCCGCGACCATCTCCACGGCGCCGTCGGGGCCGGCCAGGTAGCGGGCGAGGTAGCCGCGCTCGGCGTACGGCTTGTAGTGCACCAGGGCCCGCACCCGGGCGCCGCGCTCGACCAGCAGGTCGACCAGGGTGCTGCCGATGAAGCCCTCGGCGCCGGTGACCAGGACGGTCCGCCCGCTCCAGTCCTGCTGCACGGCGTGCTTGATGTCGGTCATGACTGTCCTCCAGGAGTTCTTCGGGTGTTCTCAGAGCCCGTACGGGGCGGGGACCAGCGGGGCGGGCGCCCGCCCGACGACGCGCAGCACCTTCGCGGCGAGCAGGTCGGCGGCGACCGCGTGGTCGCCCGGCTCGGCCGCCTCGGCCATCGCCGCGAGCCGCCGCGGATCCGCGAGCAGCGGATCCACCAGCTCCGCCAGGCGCTCACCGGTGCACTCCCCGTCCGCCAGCAGCAGGCCGGCGCCCGCGTCCGAGAGCACCCGCGCGTTGTGCGTCTGGTGGTCGTGCGGCGCGTGCGGGTAGGGCACCAGGACGGCCGGCATCCGCACGCTCGACAGCTCGGCGACGGTGGCCGCGCCGGCCCGGCACACCATGAGGTCGGCCGCCGCGTACGCCAGGTCCATCCGGTCCAGGTAGGCGACCGCCTGCGCCACCGGGTTGCCCGCCAGCGCCGTCCGCACCTGGTCGAGCGCGGCCGGACCGGTCTTGATCAGCAGCCGCCGATCGGTGCGGTGGCGCCAGCGCCCGGCCAGCTCGACGGCCGCCGCGGTCAGCCGCGCCGCCCCCAGGCTGCCGCCGTTGAGCACCAGCAGCCCGGCGCCCTCCGGCACGCCGAAGTGCCGCCGCGCCTCGGCCCGCAGCGCCGCCCGGTCCAACCGGGCCACCGCCCCCACCAGCGGCATCCCGACCGTCTGAACCTCCCGCCCGGCCGGCAGGTGCTCCCGCGTGCGGTCGAAGGCGAGCGCCACGTGCGGGGTGAGCCGGGCGGCGAACCGGTTGGCCCGCCCGGGCACCGCGTTCGACTCGTGCACCACGCTCGGCAGCCCCGCCATCCGCGCGCCCACGATCACCGGCGCACTCGGATACCCGCCCATCCCCACCGCCACCTGCGCGCCCTGCTCCCGCAGGATCTCCCTGCACCGTCGGCCCGAGCGCAGCAGCGCCGCCGGCAGCAGGTAGCGGCGCGGGCCCAGCGAGGCGTCGAAGGGGATCATGTCGACCGTGTGCAGCCGGTGGCCCGCCTGCGGGATCAGCGTCGTCTCCAGACCGCGCTCGGTGCCCACGAAGGAGATCACCGCCCGCGGATCGGCCCGGCGCAGCGCCTCCGCCAGCGCCAGCCCCGGATAGATGTGCCCACCCGTGCCGCCGGCCCCGATCACCACCGACAGCGGCGGGCGCCGGTCGTGCACCTCGTCTTCTCTCGTCGTCGTCCACATGCCGACGAGCCTGCTCAGGCCGTCTAAGAGACTTCTCAGAGAGCATTTGAGAGGCTGGCCCACATGATCAACGGGCAAGCCAACGGGCAAAGAGTGCTGGTCGTGGACGACGACCCCGAGGTGCGCGCCGCCGTCGAGGACGGCCTCGCCATCGAGGGCTACCAGGTACGCGGCGCCGCCGACGGCCTCGCCGCCCTCACCGAGGTCGCCTCCTGGCAGCCCGACGCCATGGTCCTCGACCTCCTCATGCCCGTCCTCGACGGCCTCGCGGTCTGCCGCCGCCTGCGCGCCCTCGGCGACCGCCTCCCCATCCTCGTCCTCACCGCCCGCGACTCCGTCAGCGAACGCGTCGACGGCCTCGACGCCGGCGCCGACGACTACCTCGTCAAACCCTTCGCCCTCGACGAACTCGCCGCCCGCCTGCGCGCCCTGCTGCGCCGCAGCGCCCCCGCCCCCGAGGAGGAACCCGGCCTGCGCTTCGCCGACCTGGAAGTCGACCCGCACACCCGCACCGGTACCCGGGCCGGCCGGCCGGTGGAGTTCTCCCGCACCGAATTCGCCCTCCTCGACGTCCTGCTGCGCCACCCCGGCCAGGTCCTCCCACGCGAGGTGATCCTGGAACGGGTGTGGGGCGCGGACTTCGGCCCCGACTCCAACTCCCTCGCCGTGTACGTCGGTTACCTGCGCCGCAAGCTGGAGGCCGGCGGCGAACCGCGTCTGGTGCACACCGTGCACGGCGTCGGCTACCGCCTGGGCACCCCGGACCGGGCGACGTGAGGGCGGCGCACGCCCGCTGGCGGCGCCGGCGCCCGCTGCGCACCCGGCTCGCACTCGCCTGCACCGCCGCCGTCGCCGTCGTCGCCCTCGGCATCAGCGCCGCCGCGTTCAGCATCGTCCGCTACGAACTCAACCACCAGCTCGACCAGCACCTCACCCAGCAGGCCACCCTCGTCCAGCAGCAGCACCGCGACCAGGGCCCCCAGGTCGTCCACGGCGAATGCAACTACCTCGCCGCCCCGGCCTGCGCCCAGATCGTCTCCGCCGACCCCGCCAGGACGGCGAACGAGCCCTACCTGCTGCCCGTCACCCCGGCCACCCGCCAGGTCGCCGCCCGCCAGCGCCCCGGCTACTTCACCGACCTCACCATCGGCGGCCACCCCGCCCGCATGCTCACCACCCCGATGACCGCGGCACCGCCCGGCACCCGCCAGGCCGTCCAGGTCGCACTGCGCTCCGACAGCGTCGAGGAAGGCGTGCAACAGGCCGGTGCCCTGATGGCCGCCGTCGCCGCCGCCGGCGTCCTGCTGGCCGCCCTCCTCGGCCTCACCGTCGCCCGCACCTCCCTCGCCCCCGTCACCCGCCTGACCCGCACCGCCGAACGCATCGCCGCCACCCGCGACGCCGGCCTGCGCATCGACCTGCCACCCGGGCGCCGCGAGGACGAACTGACCAGGCTCGCCGCCAGCTTCAACACCATGCTCGGCGAACTCGAACAGTCCGTCGCCGCCCAGCGCCGCCTCGTCGCCGACGCCTCCCACGAACTGCGCACCCCGCTCACCGCGCTGCGCACCAACGCCGAACTCCTCTCCCGCGCCGACCGCCTGACGGACAGTCAGCGCGAGCGGGCGGCGTCCGCGCTGCGCCGCCAACTGCGGGAGGTGACCGGCATGGTCAACGACCTCATCGAACTCGCCCGCGACGAGGAACCCCAGCCGCTGCTCGAACAGGTCGCCCTCGCCCCGCTCGTCCAGCACTGCGTCGACACCGCCCGCGGCCACTGGCCGGCCGTCGCCTTCACCCTGGACGACCCGGACGCCTCCGCCGCCGAACGCACCGTCGCGGGCGTCCCGGCCCGCCTCGCCCGGCTGCTCTCCAACCTCCTCGACAACGCGGCCAAGTTCAGCCCGCCCGGCGGCACCGTCGAAGTCCGCCTCACCCGGCTGGAGCTCACCGTCCGCGACCACGGCCCCGGCATCGCCCCCGAAGACCTCCCCTACGTCTTCGACCGCTTCTACCGCGCCTCCGCCGCCCGCGCCCTCCCCGGCTCCGGCCTGGGCCTGGCCATGGCCCGCCAGATCGCCCAGGCCCACGGCGCCACCCTCACCGCCGAGGCCGCCGAGGGCGGCGGCGCCCTGTTCCGCCTGCGCCTGCCGGCCTGAGCAGGGCGCTCGCGGATCCGCCCGTGGTCAGACGGTGGTGATCGGGGTCGCGTGCTTCGTGGGCTCGCCGACCGGACCCGGCCCGTGCCAGAGCACCTCGGCCGGGGCGGCGCCGCCGCCCCGGCCCGATCCGAGGCGCTCCTCCGGAGCCGTTCGCCCGGTCCGGCCGGTCGGCCCCGGCGGCCCGCCCGGGTGCCCCGCAGGGGGTGTGTACGGCCCCTCGCCCGCCCCTCAGCCCGCCGGCTGCGACGGCCGCCCCGGGACCCACAGGGGCGCCGGGCCGTCGTGGGGCACGGTGCGGTCGGCGAGGTCCTCCAGCCACCGGCCGGCGCGGGCCGGGTCGCCGTCGCCCAGCTCGACCAGGGCGGTGGCGGCGATCCGGGCGCAGGACAGCAGCAGGGCCAGGGTGTCCTGGCGGCGGTGCCGCTCGCGGACGTAGGCCTCGCAGCGTTCGGCGATGTGCCGGCCGTGGGCGTCGCGGTCCTCCGGGGCCTCGGCGGTGATCGCCTGGACGCCGTGCCACACCAGGACGAGCGCGGCGGGCTCGCTGGGGTGGGCGGTGTCCGCCCAGTGCGCCCGTTCGCGGGCCTCGGCCGCCCACTGGCCCAGCCATTCCAGCGCCGCGGGCCCGTCGTCCCGCCGGGCCCGCAGGACCAGCTCCGCGGCCCGTCGGGCGAGCGACTCCAGCACCGCCCCGGCCGGCACCCGCAGCCCGCGCGCCGGCGACTCGCCGTAGGCCAGCCACGTGTCCGCGAACGACGCCGCCCGCACGTGCCACAGCCATGCCGCGGCCCCGGTGGACCCTTCGGCGGCCCCGTCCGGCCCGCCCGCCCACTCGTCCGCCGCCAGCCGGACCAGACCCAGACCCGCGACCCTCGCCGCGTCCCCGTCCAGCCCGAGCAGCCATCCACTCCTCACCGCGCACCCCCGTCAGCGCCCACCACCGGGCCCGTCGCCCGGCAACGGGGCACATCCCACCACACCCGGACGGGGACGAACCAGCCACCCCCTGTCACAACGTGATTACGGCATCATGTACAGGTCACCCGGCCGGGCCCGTCCCCGGGCGGCCGGCCCGGGCCCCGGTGCCGCCCCCGGGACACCACGGCCACCGCCCGCCGGCCGGCGGGCGCGAGCACCTCCCGGCTCTCCGCGACGTGCGTCACGGGGATGTCCACGGTGATGCCGGCGCCTGCCGGCCCGACCGTCCGATGGCGCCGCGCAGGGCTGCTGACGTCGCGACACCCGTCGGCCGGACGGCGGCGGTCAGTCGGTGTCGGTGGCGGCCAGGACCGCGATCTCCCGGCCTCCCGGGCGCAGGGCCGCGAGGGCGAGGTCCCAGGCGACGTTGTGGAACCAGGGGGCGGACGCGGTGCCGACGCGGAACCAGCTGGTCCGCCGCACCCGATCGGCGGTCCCGGCGATCGGCGCGTTGGCGGGGCTGCCGGTCAGGGCGGTCAGGGAGCGCCAGGCGGCGAGCCTGCCGTACGCGCCGTAGCAGCCGTGGCCGTAGGCCGGTGCGCGCAGCGCGGCGGTGAGCAGGGTGCGCAGCGCGAGGTCGGGGCTCGACGGGTGGAGCCTGGCCGGGGCCCCGTCCGCGGGCCAGGGGGTGAGCGGCAGGAGCGCGAGGAGCGCGGGGACGTCCTCGGGCGCCACCGGCTCCGGCAGCCAGAACTCCTGGGCGGCGAGCTTGCCGTTGGACTGGGCGAGCCAGTGGGCGACGGCTGCGCCCATGGCCTCCACCGTCGCGGGCACGCCGGTCTCGGCCGGATCGAGGTCGGCCGTCCGCCGCCGCATCGCCGGCGTGATCTCCGGTGCGTCGCCCGGCTCCGGCCACACGGGGGGAACCGTCCAGGTCCAGTCGTCCGCGGCCTCCGCGGGGCGCCGCAGCCCGTGTTCCTCGGGCAGCAGGCTCAGCGGCAGCGCGGCGAGGGGGTGCCCCTCGGCCGCGAGGGCCTCGGCGAAGGCGCGCAGCGCGGGGTGGCCGTTCACCGCGTCCGAGACGAGCACCGTCTCGTGGAGCAGGCAGGCCGCGAACTCGTGCGCGTGCGCGCCGGCCTCGGGCGCCTGGTCGAACACCACGTCGGCGATGTCCTCGATGCGGTGCCCGCGGGCCACGACCGCGGCCAGGTAGCGCGGGGAGACGCTCCGGTGCGGCGAGTCCAGCACGCGCACCAGGGCGCGCAGGCTTTCCGCCCCCGGGCGGGCGGCCAGGGCGTTCAGCGTCCAGTGCAGGACCGCGGAGCAGTGCCCCTTGTGGTCCTCTCCCGCGGAGATGCGGGCGGTGAGTTCCACCGCGAGGCCGCCGGCCCAGGCGAACTCGCCGGTGGAGACCCGCGATTCGACCTCGGCGCGGAGTACGGAGACGTCCGAGTCGTCGGCCTCGCACAGGGCGTCCACTGTGCGGGTGATGTCCTTGCCCATGGCGGGATTATGTCCCGCCGCCGGGCCGGCTCCCGGCCGACTTTCCCTCAGGAGGCCGACATGCCGAAGCGGCCGGGTTCCCGCGAGATCGCGGGAACCCGGCCGCCCGGGGCGCACCGGCGGGGGAGGACCCCGCCGGTGCGTCGTGTGTCGCTGTCAGTCCTCCAGGTCCGACCAGATGTTGAGGTTCCCGTCCTCGACGACCCACTCGTGGTAGCCGAGCCTGCGGCCGATCTCCTCGAACCGGCCCAGCCGGGCCGGGCCGATCGGGACGAAGTAGACCTTCACGGCCCGCAGGAAGAGCCGGAACCCGAGGTCGGCCCCCAGTTCGTCGACGGCCTCCGCCAGCGCCGGCACCAGGCCGGGCAGTGGCGGGACGTAGACACTGGTGACGGCCGCTTCGGCCAGCGCCGGTCCGACGCCCCGCACCTCGGCCAGCACGGCCGTTCGGAGCCCGGGGTCCGGGTCGGCCGGCGAGAGCGAAGGGGAGAAGGACGGCTCGTCCTGACGGACGAAGGCGGCACAGGTGTCCTCCACCCGGCGCAGCCAGGCGCGGATGCCGAGCCCGGCACCCGCCGGGTCGAACCGCGCCCGGGCGGCCGCCAGCCACAGGGTCGAGAGCGTGACGTCCGGAAGCCGCGACCGCTCCAGGCGCCGGGCGTCGTCCAGCACCTCCTGCGCGTACACCGGCCCTTCCCGTTCGAAGAGCCGCTCGGCGAGGTCGAGGCAGGCTGCCTCGTCCCTGAGCGTCAGGTGCATCGCGAGGTACTTCGTGAGCCCGGTGAGGCCGAAGTCCTCGTCGAAGTCGTCGCGTGGCTTCACGGTGGCGATCATTCCCTACTGCGGGTACGAGGTGTAGACGACGAAGTTGTCGGCGTGCTTCTTGACGTACTTCAGCCGGATGACCACCTTGCTGCCCGCCGCGGTGGGGACGATGTTGTTGCCGACCTTGGTGTAGATCGTGCCGAGTGATCCCGTGCCCCTGAGCTCCCAGTCGATCGGGAACAGATCGACGGCCGGATCGAAGAAGCTCTTGCTCGACTGGGCCTTGATCCACTTCTGCAGCTTGTCGGCGTTCTTCGGGGACCGCGCCAGCCACTGCTGGAACGCGTCCGCCACGGACTGGGCGGCCGTGGCCTGGTCGGTCCAGACGGTGGCGACCCCGTCCTTCGCGATCTTGTCCTCGATCTGTTGGGTGGTCAGGCCGACGTGCTCCGACAGGGTGTGGGCATTGGACAGGCTCCCGTCGCCCACGATGTCGATGCAGTTGTGGACGAGGACGTCCTGGCCGCTGTCGCCGCCGGGGCGCACGTAGAAGGTGTGGTCACCGCCGACGGTGAGGTCGTAGACCTGCTGCGGCGCGAGGCCGGTGCGGTCGTGCAGGGAGGTGATCGCCTGCGGCCGCCCGTCCGCGCCGCGCAGGCTGGTGCCGACGCGCAGGTTCGACGCGAGGGTCCAGCCGGCGCCGTCGACGTACAGGTTGTGGCCGGCGGTGGTGGACAGGGTGCTGCCGTCGGCGAGGCCGATGTCCACGAGCCGTTCGGTGTCGTGGGCGAACGTGGCGGTCACCGGCTGCCGGTGCAGGCCGCCGGTCGCAGGGTCCGCGGTCATGACCTGG
Source organism: Kitasatospora sp. NPDC048722 (assembly GCF_040650235.1). NCBI lineage: Bacteria > Bacillati > Actinomycetota > Actinomycetes > Kitasatosporales > Streptomycetaceae > Kitasatospora > Kitasatospora sp. NPDC048722. Next base: position 22,348 of record NZ_JBEZGX010000051.1, on the reverse strand, counting down.
TCGCCGGTGCGGACCTCGCTGATCGCCCGGTGCGACCCGTCGGCGAGCAGGACCTGGGTGCCGGCCGGGAAGCTGTTGACCGGACACGCCGTGCGGGCGGCCGTGGTGAACTCGGCTTCGGCTTCGAGCTGTTCCACCAGGGCCCGGTCGACGCTGGGGTCGTTGCGCAGGGCCTGGAGCGCGGCATCGGTTCCGGTGCCGTCCTTCAGGGCCTGCCGGAACTTGGCGACGTTGTCGGCGAGGGCGGTGAAGCTGCCGACGACCGTCTGGCTGTAGCCGTTGAGCGTCGCCTGGAGGGCGAGCTTGGCGTCCTCGATGCCGACTCCGGCCTCGATGGCGAAGCGCAGCGCGACGACGCCCTTGGCGGCGTCGACCAGCTTGCCGACGGGGATGAGGGACGCGGCGGCCCAGCCGCAGGAGGCGTTCAGGCCCGGGTTGTTGAAGCACTTGATGAAGTCACCGGCGACCATCTGCCACAGGATCTGACCCGCGACCACGTTCGGGTCGTACTTGGTCTTGTAGTCCTTGTACGTCAGGTCGACCGTGGTCTCGTACGGGACGCCGTCCACGTGCTGGGTGCTCAGGACGACGGTGTCCCAGGTCTGGTACTTGCCCTTGCACGCGTCGACGGTGAGTCCCGCCTCCGGGCAGGTGCGCATGACGTAGTCGACGGTGCCGGAGACCTTCGCGGTGAGTTTGACGCTGCAGACCAGGTCCCCCGCGGCGTTCTTGTGCCACGTGTCGGAACCGAAGAGCGACGACCACATGCCGCTCATGCTTCCGGGGTCGTCGGCCATGCACTTGGACATGTCCTCCTGGACGTTGTCCGGCTTCATGTCGTCGTGGGGCACGGTCTCGACGTAGTAGGCCCGTCCGCCGTCACCGCCGCTGCCGTCGACACCCTCGTTGCCGGCGGTTGCGGTCGCGGTCTGGGCGGCTGCCGCCTCCGCCTCCTGCTTCTTCCACACCGCGACCTGGGCGTCGGCCGCCGCCTTGGCGGCTTCGTCGGCGCTCTGCTTGGCGGCCGCGGCCGAGGCCTGGGCCTGGTCGGCCGCCGCCTTCGCGGTGGCCGCGTACTGGTGGGCCTGGGCGGCGTAGCTGGTGGCCGCCGCGGCCGAGAAGCCGGCGTTGCGCGCCGCCGTGTTGGCGGAGGCGGCGGAGGCCTGGGCCTGCTGGGCGTACTGCGCGGCCTGCTGGGCGCTGGCCTGGGCGGCCTGCGCGGACTGGGCGGCCTGGGCGGCGAAGCCCTGGGCCTGCTGGGCGGACTGGCCGGCCTGGTTGGCGTAGCCGGCGGCCTCGTTGGCGGCGCCGCGGGCGGTGGCGTAGGACTGGGCGGCCTGGGCGGCGTACTGGCGGGCCTGGGCGACCGAGCCGTCGATGGTGGCGAGGTAGGACTGGATGGTCGCCACGTGGGCGGCCGTGACGGCGTCGCGCTGCTGGGCCTTGAGGATCCCGGTCTGCAGGAACGGCACGAGGCCGTCGGCGGGGCCGGACAGGACGGCCTGGGCGGCCGCCTTGACCTCGGGACCGCCGGTGGCGATGGCCTGGGTGACCAGGACGCGGTTGTCGTCGTCGCGGGCCTTGAACTGGCCGACCGTCAGGAAGGCGCGGACGTCGTCGATGGTGCCGTCAAGTGCCTTGCCGGCCGCGGCCTTCACGCCGGGCCCGCCGTTGGCCATGATCTGGGAGAGCTGGACGCGGTCGTCGTCGTCCTTGCCCGGGTACTGGCCGGTGGCGAGGAACGCCCTCACCTGGTCCGGAGTTCCGGCGGCGGCGGTCTCGGCGGCGAGGCGCTTCTCCAGCTTGCCCGGAGTACGGGCGATCGCCATGACGCTGGTGCGGTCGTCGCGGTCGCGGGCGACGGAGAGGTTCGTCGTCAGGAACGCCTGGACGGCGGTGTCGTCGCCCTCCAGGGCGGTCTGGGCGGCGGCCTTGGTCCACGGGCCGCCGGCGTCCAGCAGCCGCAGCGCGGCCTGGCGGCCCTTGAGCACGGCCGTCTTCGGGTCGACGCCGGACGCGGTGGCGTCCTTGATCAGCTGGTCGGTGTCGGCGGCGAACTGGGTGGCCTTGCCGGCCTCCCAGGCAGAGGTCCTCGCCTTCAGGTCGGCGTCGCGCGAGGCCTGGTCGGCGGCGGCCATCTCGGTGGCCTGCTGCTCGTCCAGGCGCTCCTGGTCGGAGGCGCGGGCGATGTCGGTGATCTTGTGGGCCTGCTGGGCGGACTGCGCGGCCGAGTCGGCGGAGCTGGTGGCCGCGGTGGCGGCCGTGCCCGCGATGGTGGCCCAGCTCGCGGCCTCACCGGCGTGCTGGGCGGCCTCCGTCGCGGCGGTCGCTGCCGCCTCGGCGTGCGCGGCCGCGTCGTTGGCGGCGCGCTGCGCGTCACCGGCCGCTGCGGCCGCCTGGGCGGCGATCGCGACGGTGGCGTTCGCGGCCCGGGTGGCCTCCGCCGCCGCGGCCTTGGCGCGGGCGGCCGCGAGGCGGGCCTGGTTGGCGGCGGCGTCGGCGACACCGGTGTAGGTGGCGGCGTCGGCGGCGGCCTGGGCGGCGGCAGCGGCGTTGGCACCGGCGGAGGCGGCGGCCTGGGCGGCCGCGCCGGCCTGGGTCGCGGCGACGCCGGCCCACTGGCTGGCCTCGGCGGCCGTGCGCGCGTTGACGGCGGCGTCTCGCGCGACACCCGCGGCCTTGTTGGCGGCGTCGGCCTTGCCCGCGTCGCTGCCGGCGGCGGCCGCGGCGGCCAGTGCCTGGGACGCGGCGTTGCCGGCCTTGGTCGCGGCGGAGGCCGCGTTGGCGGCGGCGTTGGCGGCCTGCCGGGCCGCCTCGTTGGCGGCCTTCGCCGCCGTGGAGGCGGTCTGCGCGGCGGTGGCGGCGCGCGAGGCGGCGTCGGCCGCGCGTCCGGCGGCGTTGGAGGCGTCGCCTGCGGAGTTCTGCGCGGCCTTGGTCTCGGCCGCGGCCCGCTCGGCCGCGTCCTTCGCCAGCTTGGTCGCGTCCAGCGCCTTGCCCGCCGCGTCCTTGGCCGTCTGGGCCTGCTGGCCGGCCTGGTCGGAGGCGGTCTTCGTCAGGTCGGCCAGCTGGGCGACCGTCAGCGTCTCCTGGTCGTGCGCGGCCGCGGTCTGGTAGCCGTACTGCAGGAACTGCTGGACGTCGTCCATCGAACCGTTGAGCGCGGTGTTGGCGGCCTTCTTCACCTCGTCCCCGCCCGAGGCCATCAGCTGCGACAGGTGGACGCGGTCGTCGTCGTCCCGGGCCTTGAACTGGCCCACGTTCAGGAACTGGTTGACGTCGTTCAGGCTGCCGTCCATGGCCTTGGCGGCAGCGGCCCGCACACCCGGCCCGCCGGCGGCCATGAGCTGGGAGACCTTCACCCGCTGGTCGTCCTCGTAGGCCTTCTTGAGACCGTTGTCGAGGAAGGCCTGCAGATCAGCCGCAGACCCTGCGAGCGCGGTCATTCCGGCCGCGCGGACGCCGGGGCCCGAGCCGGAGACCAGCTCCTCGATCTTGGCCCGCAGGTCCTGGTCGGCGGCGGTGGCCTGGCCCTTGGCCAGGAAGGCCGCCAGGTCGTCACCGGTGCCGGTCAGCGCCGTCTCGGCGGCGCGGCGCACGGCCGGCCCGCCGGCCTGCCAGGCCGCGACGACCTTGACCCGGTCGGGGTTCGCCGCGGTGGCGGGCGTGGTGTCGGCCGTCGCCGGTATCGCGAGCAGCCCGGTCAGCAGGCTGCCCGCCACGAACCCGGCCGCGAGGCGCGACCGGGCCCGTGAGGTCAATGACAGTTTCAACGAATGTCCCAATCCGTACGTGAATCGCAGTGACGGCCGCAGGCGTCCGCAATCCACGCCGGCGGCCCTGGAATTGGTGCGGGTGAAACCGGCGGCGGGGCGGGCATCCGCTGCCCGCCCCGCCGCTGTCCGCCGTCAGGCGCCGGACACGAACTTCTCGTTGCCCGCGCCGGGGACGCAGTCGAACAGGATGATCGGGTTGTTGTTGTCCCAGACCGGTCCCGCGCCCGCCACGTTGAGGCAGCGGCCGCTGGCCGGGTTGAGGAACTGGCCGTCGGCGGTCACCCGGAACTGCTCGTTGGCCGCGCCGGGCACGCAGTCCCACAGCACGATCGGGGTGCTGTTGGCCCAGGTCGGGCCCGCGCCGGAGACGTTGAGGCAGCGGTTGCTGGCCGGGTTGAACAGCTGGCCCGAAGCGGTCAGCTGGAACTGCTCGTTGGCCTGGCCCGCGACGCAGTCCCACAGCACGATCGGGTTGCTGTTGCCCCAGGTCGGGCCCGCGCCCCAGACGTTGACGCAGCGGCCGCTGGCCGGGTTGAGCAGCGTGGCGGTCGGGCCGGCGGCCTGCTTGTCGGCGGAGGCGAGGGCGAACGTCTCGTTGGCGGCGCCCGGCACGCAGTCGAACAGGATGATCGGGGTGCTGTTGGCCCAGGTCGGGCCCGCGCCGGAGACGTTGAGGCAGCGGTGGCTGGCCGGGTTGAACAGCTGGCCCGAAGCGGTCAGCTGGAACTGCTCGTTGCCCGCGCCCGCGACGCAGTCCCACAGGATGATCGGGGTGCTGTTGGCCCAGGTCGGGCCCGCGCCGGAGACGTTGAGGCAGCGGTTGCTCGCCGGGTTGAACAGCTGGCCCGAAGCGGTCAGCTGGTACGCCTCGTTGCCGGCACCCGGCACGCAGTCGAACAGGATGATCGGGTTGCTGTTCGTCCACGGGCCCGCGCCGGACACGTTGACGCAGCGGCCGCTGCCCGGGTTGACGATCTGGTAGGAGCGGTTGACCAGGCCGCCGATCCAGGAGGCGAGGTCGTCGACGCGGGCCTCGGAGGCGCCGGTGCGGGTCTCGGCCGCGTCGGTGCCCAGGCAGCCGCCCTGCCAGGCGCGGCTGGTGACGGCGGCGATCGCCGGCTTGCCGTTCTCGGTGCGCAGCGCCGGAGCGCCGGAGTCGCCCTTGCAGACGGTGTCGGCCGCGGTCGTGGCGGCCAGGTCGGCGCCGGCGGCCGAGACCGCGGAGACGGTGAGCGCGGCGCTGTGCTGCGCGTTCGGCACCCAGGCGCTCGCGGTGCGGCCGTAGCCGGCCACCGTCAGCGCCTCACCGGCCGCCGGCGCGGTGGTGGACACCGCGAGCGGGGTGACGTCGTAGACCGGCACGGCCAGGCGGGCCATCACCAGGTCGCGGTCGGTGCGCGGGGCGAACTCGGTGACCTCGACCGTGTGGCCGCCGACGGCCGCGGTGGTGCGGGTGCGCGGCAGACCGGTCGGGGCGGTGGTGGGGTCGGCCGGGTTGCCGGCGACGCAGGCGGCCGCCGACAGCACCCACTGCGGGGCGACCAGGGTCGCGGTGCAGGCGCGCGAGCCGGGGTGGCCGGCCTGGCCGACCGTCAGCGTCCCGACCGCCGGGTATGTGCCGGCGGGGGCCGTCGTGACCGGGCCGTCGGTGGCGTTGAGCTCCAGCAGCGTCGTCGAGCCGCTGGTGCCGCCCTCGCCGACCGGCGTCCAGTCGTTCTTGTTGACGTCGACGCTCGTGACCGTGCCCGCCGTGTTCAGCGTGGCCTTGATCGTGTGGTCGTCGCCGCGGATGTTGTAGACCTGCGGGATCTCCAGCGACAGGTACCCGGTGGACCCGGTGATCCTGAAACAGACCTCACTGGGGTTGGCCGCCCGGCTGTACAGCTGCACCAGGCCCGGACCCGAGGCGCAGTCGGCGAGCACGATGTGCCCGTCGCCCGCCTTGAGGGTCACGTTGTGGTCCGCCAGGACCTTCGCGGCGCCCGGGTAGGAGTAGTCCTCCACCACCACCGGTGCGACGGCCTCCGCAGCCGAGGCCGTCACCACCGGCACCGACCCGGCGATCACCGGTATCGCCACCATCAGGCCCATGGGCCAGGCCAGTCTTCGAATTCCGCGTATGACGCGATTCCCGTGCACAAACTCTCCCGAAAAGGACATGCCGTCGGGAGGTGCCAACACCCCCCAGAGCCGGCAAAGAAAAGACCAGCCGGACGGTATCGGTTCACATCCGTGCACGTCAAAGAGTAAATCCGCACCTGTGCGGCACAATCTGATGCTTCTTTGCACAAAAACTCCAGGACGTGTCCCGGTCTCCGGAGAACACCGCCGGACGCCCGCGGATCATCCCGGTGAACTCCGCGCGCGGCTGTCATCCTGAGGGCCATGGACCCCGTCACCGCAGTCCTCGCCCGCACCTGGCCCGTCACACTGCACACCCCCCGCCTCGTGCTGCGCCCGGTCGCCCCCGGGGACGCCCCGGTCATGGGCGAGCTGCTGACCGACCCGCAGGTCCGCGCCTTCCTGGGCGGCCCCGCCTCCGCCGAACGGGTCGAAGCCCGGCGGCGCGAGTACCCGGCGAAACCGGGCGCGTGGGCGGTCGCGCCCGTGGCCGGCGGCGCGGCGATCGGCCTGGTCACCCTCGCCGCCGACTACCGCCGCGAGGGCCGGGCCGAGGTCTCCTACCAGTTGCTGCCCGCCGCCTGGGGCAGCGGTCTCGGCCGGGAGGCGGTCGCCGCCGCCCTCGCCTGGTGGGCGCGGACGGTACCGGACGGCACCCCGGTGATCGCCGTCACCCAGCAGGCCAACCACCGCTCCCGCCGCCTCCTGGCGGCGCTGGGCCTGCAACTCGCCGACACCTTCGTGGAGTTCGGCGAACCCCAGTGCCTCTACACGACCTGACCGCGCCGGCCCGCGGACCGGCGCGCACGGGTGCAGGACGACACCGCCGTCCCGGCCCGCCGGGCCGGGGCGGCCCTCACGGTGCGCAGCAGCCCTCCCGCCGCAGCGCCTCGCCGACCGCGAGCCAGTCCACACCCGGAGCCGCCGCGACAGCGGACCGCCGCGCCCCCTGCCCGCCGCCGTCCACCAGGTCCGAGGGCCGGTACACCACCCCGTCGCGCATCACCCACGCCGTGCGCACCAGGTCCGCGAAGTCGTGCAGCGGGTCCCCGTCCACCACCAGCAGGTCCGCCAGCTTGCCCTCCTCCACCGTGCCGAGGTCGTCCGCCACACCCCACAGCCGCGCCGGCGCGGCCGTGGCCGTGCGCAGCGCCTGAGCCGGCGTCAGCCCCGCGTAGTGGTGCAGCGCCCGCAGCCCCAGGTGCACCTGCAGGCCGATCGGGGTGAGCGGCGCGTCGGTGCCCATCGCCAGCGCTCCGCCGTCGTCCAGGATCCGCCGGTAGACGGCCATCTCCCGCTGCAAGGCGCGCAGTTGGTCCGGCGTGGGCGCGCTCTTCGCCTGCTGGCGCACCACCGCCGCGTCCCACGGCGGCATCAGCGCCGTCACCCGGGGGTCATCGGCCAGCGAAGGGTCCGCGCCCACCAGGCACAACGCCGAGAACGGCGTGATGATGATCGCGAAGTCCCCGCCCCGGTAGATCTCGTGGACGTCCTGGTAGCTGCGCCCGGTCGGCGAGGACACCCGCCCGTACTCCTGGCGCTGGGTGGCCTGCAGGTGCGTCGTCAGGTCCTGCCCCACCTGCACCCCGGGCGTCAGCAGGTGGCTGCCCGAGGGCACCCCGAGCTCGTGCGCCGCCCGCGCCGCCTCGGCCATCGTCGAAGCAGGCGCCCGCACGTACGTCTTGACGAAGTCGTACTCCAGCGCCGCCGCCCGCTCCATGCTGCGCCGCACCCCCTCGGCGGTGCGGTGGGCGCGGCCCATGCTGTAGGCGACACGGGCGCCGTCGTGCAGTTCACCGGTGCTCAGGAACCGCGGCCCGGTCATCTCCCCGGCGTCGACGGACTCGCGCAGACGCGCCTGCTCGTAGGCGAAGCCGCCCAGCGAGGCGGTGCCGGTCACCCCGTAGGCGAGGTCGAGGCGCAACTGCCGCCCGCCGTAGGTGTTCTGGTACGGGTGGGTGTGGGAGTCCCACAGGCCCGGCAGCACGGTGCAGCCGGTGGCGTCGACCAGCCGCTCCCCGGCGCGGCGCGCCCCCTGGCGGTGCGGCTCGACGGAGGTGACGCGGTTGCCGGTGACGACGATGTCGACGTCCTCGCGCACCCCCTCGCCGGTGCCGTCCCACAGCCGCCCGGCGTGGATGCGGGTGACGTCCGAGCGCGCCGGCAGGCTGCGGGCGGTGCGCAGCGTGAGCGCGACGGTGCTCGCACCGCCGCCGTCGCGCCCGATCAGCCGCAGCCGCCGGCCCGACAGGTACAGCAGCCGCTGGGAGTCGCCCGACCAGGACGGGTGGTCGGCCGCCTCGTCGGTCAGCCGCCGCGCCTCGCCCGCCGGCGTGCCGTCCGTGCCCACCGGCAGCACCCACAGCGCCGAGTCCACGACCAGCGCCAGGTGCCCGCCGTCCGGCGACCACACCGGGCCGCTGTCGCACCGGTCGGCCACCGAGGTGTCCGGCAGCGGCAGGTAGGCCTTCGCGCTGCCGTCGCGGGTGTCGATCACGCGCACCACGTTGTAGCCCTCGCGGAAGCGGTGATTGAGCCGGTTGCGGTCGCACAGCGCGATGTAGCGCCCGTCCGGTGACCAACTCGGGCGCCCGGGAAGGCCGTTGCCGCCCAGCGGTGCCGCCAGCCTGGTCTCGGCGCCGCTCGCGAGGTCGACGATCAGCAGGGTGCCGGTGACGTCCTGACAGGCCAGGCGGGTGCCGTCGGGCGACAGCGCCGGGTTGAACCGCCCGCCGCGCGCCACGACCGTGTCCGCCCCGCCGTCCAGCACCAGCCGGTGCACGGCCCCCAGGCCGTCGCCGCCCGCGTCGCCGTCCGTGGGACCGTCGTACACGTACACCACGCTGCGCCCGTCTCGGCTCCAGGAGGGCATCTGCACGTAGTGGGCGGGGGAGGCCTGGAAGAGCTTGCGGGGCCGTCCGCCGATCGGCGCCAGCCACAGGGCGTTGAGCGCGCAGAAGACGACGGAGCGGCCGTCGGGGGAGAGCGCGGGCAGGTGGACGCCGCGCACGTCGCGCTCGTCGGTGGAGCCGAAGTCGCGGGTCTTGCGGCGGTAGCGGGGCCGCGGCACGTCCAGGCGGGCGGTGAACGGGATCTCCTTCGCGCCGTCCAGGGCGGGGGAGCGCTCGGTGAGGCGGCCGTCGGCGAAGTAGACGAGCCCGCCCTCGGGCGTCCAGCTCGGCGGCAGCGGCGCGACGTCCTCGGCACCGGAGACCGCCTGGCCGTCGACGGCCAGCGACGAGCTCGCGACCTGGTAGGAGGCCGAGACCTCGCCGAACCGCACGTACGCCACGCGGCCGTCGCGCGAGACGGCCGGGCAGGCGACGGCGCCGCTGTCCACGGTGCGCTGCACGCTCACCGGGCCGCCGGCGGCCGGGACGGCGGCGATGGTGCGCGCGCCGGCGGCGTCGGCGCGCACGAACAGGACCCGGTCGCCGTCCGGGTGCCAGGCGGGGTCGTAGTCCTCGACGTCGGCCCGGTCGGTCAGGCGGGTCAGCCGTCCGGTGGTGACCTCCACGGTCCAGATGTCGTACGAGCTGCCGGCCACCGCGTCGCCGCCGCGCTCGGAGGAGAACGCGAGGAAACGGCCGTCGGGGGACCACGCGGCGCCGCGGTCGTCCCACGGACCGGAGGTCAGCTGCCGCAGGTTCGACCCGTCGGGGGCCATCGTCCACAGGTGGAAGCCGCCGCCCTGGTAGGCGCAGAACGCGACCGCCGAGCCGTCGGGGGACCACGCCGGGCGCGTCGGCTCCAGCCCGGGGGCGGTGAGCGCGCTCGCCTCGCCGCCGCCGCGCGCCAGCGCCCACAGGACGCCCTGGACCTCGATGACCAGGCGCTGTCCGTCGGGGGAGACGGCAGCGGAGGCGTTGGTGCCCGCGGTGAACGCCAGTGTCCGCGACCGGCGGCCCTCCTCGGCGTCGCCCGCCGCCGCGGCGGGCGGTGCGAGGGGCCCGAGCGCGGCCCCGGCGCCCGCGAGCGCGGCCGCCCCGATGAACCCCCGCCGACTGACGTTCGACACGTTCTCTCCCTCGTCGCACCCGAACGGACACTCCCGGCACCGGCCCCGGCTTCTCGCACCCCACCCGGGCCGGAGCCCCGACGTTACCCGCCCGAATGTCGACGTACCGTCAAAACCCGCTTCACCGCGAACATTTCACGGCACCGGCCGGCCTCGCCTGCCGCCGGGCGCATCGACCGGCAGGGCCTGGCCCGGGCGGGACCTCGGGCTGTGTGGACCGTGCGATCGTTTTCGGTCAGACGTGAAGATCCTTTGGTGAGGATCTATCGACGGTGTGATCACCGCCGCTAGGGTGCGGCACATCCCCGTTGTTACCCCCCCGTGCCGCACCGACGGCCCGGGGGACGACCGATCGGAACGGTGTCGCCGTGACCAGGACCCCCCGCCAGTTGACGACCCGCCTGGGAAGGGCGGCCGCGACGGTCGCCGTGCTCGCGGCCGCCCTCACCGGCACGACCGCCGCCGGCACGGCCTCCGCGGCCGGCGGCTGGAGCTGCTCCGGGGCGCCCGTCCCGGCCGGCTACGTCATCACCATGTACAACAGCAGCGGCTGCAACAACCACGGTTCCTGGTACCAGCAGCCCGCCCAGAACCGGCTGTGGACCTGCTCCGGTTCGCCGATCGTCTCCGGCTACGTGCTGACGGGCTACAACCCGCAGGGCTGCAGCGGCGTCGGCGCCTGGTTCCACGAGCTGGTCCGCAATGGCGTCTGGACCTGCCCGTACTCGCCGATCCCGGCCGGCTACCGCAGCACCACCTACGACGCCCGCGGCTGCAACGGCCTGGGCGCCTGGCTCACCGTCAAGGCCTGACCCGGGCCCCGGCCGGCGGCGGCCGGGGCCCCGATCATGGCCCGGACCGGGGCCCGGCCGCCGCCGGCCACGACGCGGCGATCAACGCCTCCGCCCGCCTGGACGGCAGGCGCCCCGGGCGAGCCGGTCAGTCGATCTCGACGTGGTAGACCGTGCAGTCCGGCAGGTCCCCGCCGTCGTCCTGGCCGAAGCGGTGGGAGCCGGTCTGGCCGTGGCACTCGTAGTCGAACAGGCCCGAGTTGTGCCCCGACTGCCAGTGCCGCACCCCGTACGCCTTCTCGTACGACTCGCCGGAGTTCGCCCAGCACGTCCACTTGCCGCCCCCGTCGCGGGCGGCGAAGAACTGGGCCGGGCCGTCGCACGGCCAGGCGTCCGTCCGCACGGAGGACGGCTGGGCGGCGGCCGGCGCCGCCAGGGCGACCAGCGGGGCCGCGCCCGCGACGGCCAGGGCGACGACGGCGTGCAGGAACCTGCGCATGAGTGGTTCTCCCTCGCGTTCCAGGTGCTGGTGAGCGGCCCCCGTCGGGCCGCTCACCAGCACTCTAGGAACTAGCGGGCCCCACCGGTCCCTGACACCTGTCAGGAGCACGGCCGTGATTGACTGACCGTCAACAGCGGTGCCGAAACAGGGGGCGGAGAATGTCCGACGACCAGCGTGTCTACATCGTGACCGGCGGCGGGACCGGCATCGGCGCCGCCACCACCCGCCTGCTGCGCGCCGCCGGCCACCACGTGGTCGTCTCCGGCCGCCGGCCCGAGCCGCTGCGCCGCATCGCCGAGGAGACCGGAGCCCTCGCCCACCCCGCCGACACCGGCGACCCGGCCGCCGCCGACGCCCTCGTGGACGCCGCGCTGGCCGCCCACGGCCGCCTCGACGGACTCGTGCTCAACGCCGGCACCGGCGTCGGCGGCGCCGTCGGCGACCTCACCCCGGAGAGCTGGGAGGCCGTGATGCGCACGAACGTCACCGGCCCCTTCCTGCTCCAGCGCGCCGCCCTGCCGCACCTGTTGGAGACCCGCGGCGCCGTCGTCGCGGTCGCCTCCGTCTCCGCCCTGCGCAACGGCCGCGGCGACGCCGCCTACGCCACCTCCAAGGCCGCCCTCCTCCAGCTCTGCCGCTCCCTGGCCGTCGACTACGGCGGCCGCGGCCTGCGCGCCAACATCGTCTGCCCCAGCTGGATCCGCACCGACATGGCCGACCGCCGGATGACCCGCTTCGCCGCCGAGGCCGGCCTCGACACCCTCGACGAGGCCTACCGCGCCGCCACCCGGCTCCTCCCGGCCGCCCGCCCCGGCACCCCGCAGGAGGCCGCCGAAGCCGTCACCTGGCTCCTGTCGCCCGCCGCCTCCTTCGTCAACGGCGCCGTCCTCACCGTCGACGGCGGCGTCACCGCCGTCGACCCCGGCACCCTCGCCTTCGACTTCCACATCGAACCCCGCGCCCCGCACTCCTGATCGGCCGCCGGACGGGGCGGGGGAAGGGCGCGACCGCACCGGCACACCTGACCGGCCGTGGGGCCGGGCGGTCACGGTGTGGAGGCCGGGACGTCACCGCGGAGGATCATGCGGTGGACGCGCCGGAGGTCCGGGCCCGGGTGGACGGCCAGGTCGTCGCGCAGGCGGCGGCGGGTGCGGTCGAAGACGGCGAGGGCGTCGGCCTGGCGGCCGCTCAGGTAGAGGGCGTGCATCAGCATCGCGGCGACCGGCTCGTTGAGGGGCTGGGCCTCGGCGAGGGCGGACAGCTCGGCGACGGCCTCGCGGTGGCGGCCCAGCCGCAGTTGCCAGCCGAGTTTGCGCTGGGCCAGGGCGGTGCGGTGTTCGGTGAGCCGCAGGCGTTCCCGTTCGGCGAGCGGGCCGGGCTGGCCGGCCAGGGGCTCGCCGCGGAACAGGTCCAGGGCCCGGGTGCACAGGCGCACGGCCTCGGACAGGTCGCCCGCGCGTTCGGCGGTGCCGACCGCGGCCCGGAGGTCCTCCATGCGGGCGACGTCCACGGCGACCGTGCCGGGCACCAGCCGGTAGCCGTCGCGGTCGCTGGCGATCGCCGTGTGCGGTCCTTCGCCCGCGCGCAGGGCCTTGCGCAGGCGGTAGATGTAGACCGGCACGACCTTGGTGCCGGGCGGCTCCTCGCCCCAGACGCCGTCGAGGAGTTCGCGCTGGCTGACGGCTCGGCCCGGGCGCAGCGCGAGCGCGCTCAGGACGGCCTGCTGGCGCAGGTGCCCGAGGTCGAGGGGGCGGCCGTTGTGCCAGGCCCGCAGCGGTCCGAGCAGCGAGATCCGCAGCGGTGGTTCGGGCGTGCGGCGGGCACGGTCCGAGGGCGTCGGCCCGGTGGTGCGGCGGCGCGGGCCGTGGCCGGGGGAGACCAGACCGGAGTCGAAGGCGTGGACGACGGCCGCGGTGCGGTCGGGCAGCCCGAGCCGGGTGAGGAGCCGGGTGAGGAGCCCGGCCACGGCGCGCGGCGGGATGGCGAGGGCGGCGGCGATCTCGTCGTCCTTCAGGCCGCAGCCGACGGCGTAGAGCAGGTCGCGTTCGCGCGGCCCGAGCGCGGCGTCGACCGGGCGGGCGCTGGTCGTGGTGATGGAGATGGACGGTGTGATGCTCGGCATCGTGGCCCCCGGACACTGGATGTCTCTCTGCGGTGGATGCCGTCGATGCTGGTCCGGCCACCGGGCCGGGGACAGGCCAAGCCACCGGCCATATCCGGCCGGTGGCCGTGGTGGCCGTGGTGGCCGGTCACCCGTCACCGGCCACCCGCCGCGCCCTCCCGCTCACGGGGCGCCGAACACCACCACCGAGTTCTGGCCGCCGAAGCCGAAGTTCTGCTTCACGGCGACGTTGATCGGGGCCGACCGGCCGGCGAGCGGCGTGTAGTCGAGGTCGCAGTCGGGGTCGGGGTGTTCCAGGTTCGCCGTCGGCGGCACGTACTTGTCGCGGATGGCGAGCAGCACGCCGACGCTCTCCAGGACCCCGCACGCGCCGCAGGCGTGGCCGATGACGGACTTGGGCGCGGTGATCGCCAGGCATCGGGCGTGCGGACCGAAGGCGCGCTTGAGGGCGGCGGTCTCGGCCCGGTCGTTGAGCGGGGTCGACGTGCCGTGCGCGCTGACGAGGTCCACGGCGTCGGCCCCGACCCCGGCGTCGGCCAGGGCGAGGGTGATCGCCCGGGCCGCGACGGCGCCGTCCGGCCGGGGGGCCAGGGCGTGGTGGGCGTCGCAGGTGGTGGCGGCGCCGAGGACCTCCCCGTGGACGGTGGCGCCGCGGCGCAGCGCCGAGCGCTCCGACTCCAGGACGAGGACCGCGGCGCCCTCGGCGGGCACCATGCCGTCCCGGTCGCGGTCGAAGGGGCGGGAGGCGGCCGCGGCCTCGGCGGCGGGCCGCCGGGAGAGGGCGTCCAGGAGGGAGAAGGAGGCCAGGCACGGCAGGTCGAGCCAGCTCTCCACACCGCCGACCAGGACGACGTCGGCGGTGCCGTCGCGCACCGCGCGCAGGCCCGCGCCGATCGCGTCGGTGGAGGACGCGCAGGCGGTCGAGAGGGTGAGCACCGGGCCGGTGATGTCCAGTTCCTGGGCGACGAGCCCGGCGGCCTGGTTGGGCAGCAGGCGCAGCAGGCCGAGCCGGTCCATGCGCGACCAGCCCTCCCGGCGCAGGACCGTCACCTGACGGGCGGCCTCGTCGAGCCCGCCGCCGCCGGTGCCGACGTACAGGGCGCCGGGTGCCGTGCGCAGGCCCGCGTCCGCCCGGGCCTTGACGGCGGCGGCGAACAGCAGTTGCTGGAAGCGGGATGTGCGGCGGACCTGCGGGGCGGTCAGGTAGTCCCGGGGGTCGAAGCCGGTGACGACGCCGCCGACCTGGCAGGGCAGCGGTTGTTCGAGGTCCAGCGCCGAGACCGCGGGTTTCCCGGCGGCCAGAGCGGTCCACAGCGACTCGGGGGTGGGGCCCGCGCACGACTCGACGCCGATCCCGGTGACCAGGACGCGGTGGCGCACCGCCGGGGGCGTCACAGTGCCTCCGACGGCGCGCCGCCCCGAGCGCCGCTCAGCGCGTCGACCACGTCGCCGACGGTCTGCAGGTCGCCGATCCGGATACCGGTGTCCGCGAGCTCGACGCCGAATTCCCGCTCCAGGACGACGAGCAGTTCCAGAGCTTCCATGGAATCGAGGCCGAGCACCGGACGGCCGGGTTCGTCGGCGTAGAACAGAGCCGATTCCCGGGTGATGGAATCCGGGTTCCCACCCAGGTCCGGACGGATTTCGGAAATCGCCCGGACCACCACGGGCAGCACTTCGGTCATGATGAATTCCCTTCGTGATTCGCCGGTTTCGTGGGGTGTTTCAGGGCCGGACCGCGGAGAAGTACACGCAGCGCCGCGTGATCGTGAAAGGCGTGCGCTCGTACTGCTGCTCCAGCGCCTCGGCGAGCAGGCCGGCGGCGGTGTCCCGCTCGATCCCGGGCAGCGCGGCGGCAGCGAACATCGGGGTCGAGCACAGGGCGGTGAGGAAGCCCGGGCCGAGGGTGAACTCGCGCTCGGTGCGCTCCACCCCGGTGAAGCCGGCCGCGGCGAGGGCGGCCCGGTAGTCGCCGGCGCTGCGGCGCAGCCCCGGCGGGCGGCCGGCGACCGTGGCGGTGCGGGCCGGTGTCAGTCCGCGGGCCCGGGCGGTGCGGCGGGCCGCGCCGACCAGCTCGGCGTACAGCGGGAGGTCGGCGGCGCTCTCCGCGCCCGCGTAGAAGGCGGAGTTGAACACGAGGCGTCCGCCGGCGGCCAGCACCCGCCCGATCGCGGCGAGCGCCTCGCCGAGGTCCGGGACGAGGTGGACGCAGTTGGCGAGCACGACGGTGTCGAAGCCGCCGGCCGGGAACAGCCCGGCGACGGCGGCCGCGTCGCCCTCGACGAAGCGGGCCCGGTGGCCCAGGCGGGTGCGTGCCGCGTCGAGCAGGGCCGGGTCGGGGTCGACGCCGGTCAGTGACACGGCCGGGTCGCGCAGCAGCAGTTGCTCGCTCACCGCGCCGTCCCCGCAGCCGACGTCCAGGACGGCCGGCCCGGCACCGACCGGGACGAGGTCGAGCAGCGCGCGGTTCAGCCCGGCGTACTCCGGGTCGCGGCGCAGGGCGGCGTAGTCCGTGGACGGCCCGCTGTCCGTTCGTGTGCCCATGAATTGACTCCCCGTGAATTCGACGTCCCTCGCGACGTGCTTCCCGCGTTCTTTTCCGACGTACTTCCGACGTGCTTTGAATCCCTGCGGACGGCGCCGACGCTAGCAATCGCCGGGACCACCGACAAGCGATTCCCGCCCGGCCGGGCGGCCCCGGGACGCCCGGCCAGCGGAAACGGTTTCGTTTCATCCTCGCTTCATCGCCGCCGGATAGCTTCGGCGGCCCGCACGGAAAAGATCCCCGCAACCGGGCCCCGGAAGTCCGGGGGCTCTGCATTCGAGGCGCCGTCAGCACCGCGGGCGTCACAAGGAGAGCGTCAGTGGAATTCACAGAACTGGGCGACCGCACGACGCCCGCCGGCCGGCTGGTGTTCTGGACGCCGACCGCCCCCGCCTCGGCCTGGGCCGACGACCCGAGGGCGCCCGCACTCGTCCACGAGCACCACGTCCGCGCGGCAGCCGCCCGCGGCGCGCGGCAGGTGGACCCGGCGTGGATCGGCGTGTCCTTCCGCGTCGGCCCCACCGGCGGCGAACACCTCGCCCGCGCGTTCACCGCCTGGCTGCACGCCCACGAGCACCTGCGCAGCCACCTGGTGCCCACCCCCGCGGGCTGCGCGCGCCGCACACTGCCCGCGGGCGCCGTCGGGCTGCGCCGCGAGGAGGTCGGGGTGTTCGCCGACGGTGCTTCGGTGCGCCGGCAGATCGAGGCGTTCTTCGACCGCGTCGGCCCGCTGGCCTGGCCGCAGGTGCGCTTCGCGACGGTCGAGGACGTGGCGGCCCCGGGCGGGGTGACGGTGTTCGCGGGCGCCGACCACGGCGTCGCGGACGGCTTCACGCTCGCCATGATCCCCGGCCAGATCCGCGACCTGCTGGCCGGCGGCGCCGGGCATCCGACGGGCCCGACCTTCCTCGACTTCGGCGCCGAGGAGCCGGCCCTGGCCGAGCGGCTGCCCATGCGTCCCGAACACCTCGACCGCTGGCGGGCTTTGCTGCGCGGCGACGCCGGCGCGGCCCCCGCCTTCCCGCTGCCGCTGGGCGCCGGCGAGGCCCCGCACACGCAGCGCAGCACCGGGCGCTGGCTGCTCGACGCGCCGGCGGCCGCCCGCTTCGCCGCCGCCTGCCGCGCGGGCGGCGGCACCACGTCCGCGGGGCTGCTGTCCTGCCTCGCGCTCGCCGCGGCGAGGGTCGCGGGCGCCCGGCAACTGTCCGCGGTGGCGCTGGCCAACACCCGCCCCGACCCGTGGCGGGCGGCGCCGGGCTGGTTCGTGGGCCTTCAGCCGGTGCGGATCCCCACCGCCCCGGGGGCGACCTTCGCGGACACGCTCGGGCACGCCGCCGCCGAACTGCGCCGCCACCGCCCGGGCCCGGGCAGCTCGCTCGCGCACGTGCGCCGGATGCTGGGCCGGGAGATCCGCCCCCGGTTCGTCGTGTCGTACCTCGACGTGCGCCGGGTCGAGGGCACCCCGCCCGAGCAGGAGGACCGGATGCTGCGCAGCCGCGTCCACAGCCCGGGAGAGGTGTACGTGTGGCTGACCAGGAGCGAGCGGGGCGTGCACCTGACGACGCGTTTCCCCGACACGGCCGTGGCGCGCACGAACGTCGCCCGCTTCGAGCGGGCCGTCGCGCGGATCGCCGCCCGGACGGCCCTCGCTTCCCGGACCGCGCCCGCCCCCGCCGTCGTCCCCGTCCTCGTCCCCGCCCACTCCCCGGAGGAGATGCTGCCGTGCGGATGACCCAGATCCTCGACTGGCGGCCCGAGCCCGGGGAGGTGGTCGAGTTCGTGCCGGGCGCCGACCGCGCCCCCGAGCCGCACGACGTGCCGCCCTCCGGCTTCCAGCGCGCCCACCTCCGGATGGCCGCCGCCCGCCTCGCCGCCGGGCAGCGGCAGTCGCCCTGGGTGGCCCTGGCCTTCGACCTGCCCGGCCGGGCCGACCTCGGCGCGCTCGCCGGCGCCTGGCAGGAGCTGGTGCGCCGGCACGAGGCCTACCGCGCCTGGTACGAGCCTCGCGGCACCGATTTGGCGGGATTCCGCCTGCCGCCGCAGGCCCTCACCGTGCGCCCGGTGCGCGTCGGCGCCTTCGCCACCGCCGCGGACCTGCGCGACCACCTCCACCGCCGGATCGACGAGCACACCGCGCCCGGCCGCCCCGGCCCGGGCCTGCTCGCCGGAGTCGTCCTGCGGGAGACCACGTCCACCGTCTACGCCGCGATCGACCACGCCTACACCGACGGCCACTCCATGGCCCTGCTCTTCGACGAGCTGCGCACCCACTACGCCGCCGCCCGCGCCACCGCAGGCACCACCGCGGCGACCGCAGCCGCCACGCCGACCGGCCCGGCCGAGGCCGTCGGCTACCTGGAGTACAACCGCCGCGAGCACGAACGCTCCCTCGCCCTGGCCCCCGACGCCCCCGAACTCGCCCTCTGGTCCGCCTTCCTGGCCGCCGGCGACGACGGATCCGCCACCACCTCCGGAGGCTTCCGGGCCTTGTCCGGCTTCCCCGTCGACCTGGGCACCGACGGCCACGCACTCGTGCCCGGTGTCCGCCTCCACTACCCGATGCTCACCGGCGCCCAGGCCGAGGCGTTCCGGGCCCACTGCGCCCGCCACGGCGGCGGGTTCGCCGCCGGCGCCTTCGCCGCGCTGGCGCTCGCGCAGCGGGAGTTCACCGGCAACGACGTCTACCGCGTGCTCACGGCGGTGTCGACCAGGGCCTACCCGCGGCTGCTGCCCGTGCACGGCTGGCTGGTGAACTTCGGCCCGCTGCTCTTCCGGCTGCCCGCCGCGCCGGACCTCGCCGCGGCGATCCCCGCCGCCCAGCAGGGCTTCCAGCGCGCCCGCGCCGCCGGCGACGTGCCGCTGCACCGGGCGCTCGACCTGCTCCCCGGCGGGGCACTGCCCGTCATCCCGCCGATGGTCTCCTACCTGGACGGCCGCGGCGCGCCCGGTTCCCGCGACTTCCTGCGCACCGACGCGACACTGCTGACCGGCCCGGACGGCGCGGCAGGCGTCTCGATGTGGTTCAACTGGTTCCGCGACCGGGCCGACCTCGTGGTCACCGTGCCGGACACCCCGCAGGCCGCGCAGGGCGTGCCGAAGTACCTCGACCGCGTCCGGGAGATCGTCCTCACCGCAGCCACCCGCCCGGCCCCCTGACACGCCCGGCCCGTCGGCCCGGGCATCCCGTGCCGTCCCGCCCCACTTCGTCACTCCCGGTGGCGACGGCCGCTCCCCACTGGGGCGGCCGTCGCCACAGCGACCACGGAACGTCACCGCCATCACCTATTCGAGTGATTCGGGGCATTTCCTGTATCCATCCGTGACTAAGATCCACTTCCCGTGACCGAAAGTCAGAACACCCGCACGGCCCGGGAGACGGCCGACGTCGTCATCCTCGGCGCCGGACCCGCCGGCCTCACCCTCGCCAACCTCCTCCACGCCCGCGGCATCGACTGCGTCATCCTGGAACGCGCCGACCGCGCCCACGTCGAGACCCGCGCCCGCGCCGGCTTCCTCGCCGCCAACACCGTGCGCACACTCGACCGCCACGGCCTCGCCGACGGCCTCCACCGGCGCGGACAGCCCCACGGCACCTGCGAGTTCCGCACCGACGGCGGCAGCTTCCGCCTCGACTACGCCGGCCTCGGCCGCCGCGAGGCCCACACCGTCTACCCCCAGCAGGACCTGGTCACCGACCTGCTGGCGCACTACCTGGCCGCCGGCGGACGCATCCGCTTCAACACCGAGGCCCTCGCCGTCCACGGCGCCGACGGTCCCCGCCCCACCGTCGCCGCCCGCGACACCGACGCCGACGCCGACGCCGACGGTGACACCGTCCACTGGCAGGCCCGATACGTCGCCGGCTGCGACGGCCGCCACGGCGCCGCCCGCCGCTCGCTGCCCCCCGACACCCTCCGCCACCACCGCGACCACGGCATCTCCTGGCTCGGCTTGCTCGCCCAGGCCCCGCCCAGCCTCGACGCCGTCGGCTACGCCGTCCACCGCCGCGGCTTCGCCGGCCACATGGCCCGCACCCCCGAGGTCACCCGCTACTACCTCCAGTGCGAACGCGGCACCGACCCCCACGCCTGGTCCGACGAACGCATCTGGGACGAACTCGACACCCGCATGCGCAGCGCCGACCACCGCCCCCTGCACCGCGGCCCGATCATCCAGCGCACCGTCATCGACCTCGAATCCGACGTCATCGAACCCCTGCGCCACGGCTCGCTCCTCCTGGCCGGCGACGCCGCCAGCCTGCCAGCCCCCGCCGCCGCCAAGGGCGCCAACCTCGCCGTCCTGGAAGCCGAACTCCTCGCCGACGCCCTCACCGACACCCTCGCCCACGGCGACACCGGCGCCCTCGACCGCTACTCGCAGACCTGCCTGACCCACATATGGCGCGCCCAGGAGTTCTCGCACTGGATGATCCAGCTCCTGCACAGCCCGCCCGGACCGGACGGCGAATCGTTCTTCCACGAATCGATGCGGCGCTCACGCCTCGACTCGCTGCGCACCTCCCGCGCCTTCCAGGACTGGTTCGCCGAGAGCTACGTCGGCATCTGAGCCCACCGCAGCCGGACCACCCGTACGGGCGCACCCTCACGAGCACACCGGTACGACCCCCCCACCTGCACCCCGCACGAGCACACCCGCACGAGCACCGAACCAAGGACGCCCCCTCGATGACGACGACGCCCCCGGACGATGCGACCCGCCTGCACGCGACCGCCGACTTCGTCCGCCGGCAGGACACCGCCGCCCTCCTCCCGCTCCTGCTGCCCGGCCTCGACGGCCCGGAACTGCGCGCACTGGCCGACCACTGCCACTTCGCCCACGCCGCCCTGCTCCTCCTGCCGCCCGACGAGGCCACGCTGCGCGCCCAACTCGCCGCCTGCGCCCTGGATCCCGACACCCCGCAGCACCCCAGCGTCGTCGTCCGCGACCGCCTCGCCCACCGCCACGGCCTCGACCCCGCCGCCCTCGACGTGCGCATCCTGCGCCCGCCCGTCACCGGCCCCGGCGAGGAGCCCCGCCTCGTCGAGGTCTTCGCCCTCACCGTGCCGCCCGGCTCCGGCCTCGCCGACCTCGCCGCCCACGAACGCGCCCACGAACACGAGACCCACCTCGCCCTCGAGGTCAACCGCCCCGACCCGCTCGTCCTGCGCGGCCTGTGCGACCTCCTCGCCCGCCACGGCGCGGCCCCCGACGGCGGCGGCTACAACCCCCACGAGGACGGCACCGTCCTCTACTTCACCGCCCCCGCCGACGCCAGGACCGGCTACCGGCGCATCGAGCTCTACGTCCCCGGCGACCACCGCCCCACCCTCGCCGCCCACCTCCACGACTCCCGCGCCCACCAGCCCGCCGAAGCGCTCCTGCGCCTGATGACCGGTGCCTGGACGACCCAGGCCCTCGCCGTCAGCGCCGAACTGGGACTCCCCGACGCCCTCGACACCACCGCCGCCACCGCCACCGACACCCTCGCCCGCGCGATCGGCGCCCACCCGCAGAGCCTCACCACCCTCCTGCGCTACCTCGCCATGCTCGGCGCCGTCACCGAGACCCCCGACGGCTTCCGCCTCACCGAACTCGGCGCCCTGCTGCGCACCGACACCCCGGGCTCGATGCGCCCGCTGGCCCTGATGTACGGCGGGCCCTTCTACGAGTCCTTCGGCGGCCTCGCCCACACCGTGCGCACCGGGCAGACCGCCTTCGACCACCTCTTCGGCGAGAACCACTTCGACCACTTCGCCCGCGACCCCGAACTCGCCGAGCTCTTCGACCGCTCCATGGCGGCCAGTTCCCGCATGTTCGAGCCGGTTCCCGCCCACCCCGCCCTCACGGCCGCCGCCCAGGCGCCCGCCCCCGCGACCGTCGTCGACGTCGCCGGCGGCAACGGCGAACTCCTCGGCCGCATCCTGGCCGCCCACCCCCGCCTGCGCGGCGTCCTGCTGGAACGCCCGCACGCCGTCGAGGCCGCCCGCCGCCTGCTCGACGCGGCCGGCACCGGCGAGCGCTGCACCTACCGGGCGGGCGACTTCGCCGACGTCCCGGCCGGCGGCGACGTCTACGTCCTGTCCCGCGTGCTCCACGACTGGGAGGACGAGCGCTGCCGCGAGATCCTGCGCCACTGCGCCCGCGCGATGCCCGCCCACGCCGACCTGCTCATCATCGAACGCGTCCTGCCCGCCGACGGCTCGCCGTCCCTGGCGACCGCCTGGGACCTCCACATGATGTGCAACGTCGGCGGCCGCGAACGCCGCGCCGACCACTACGCCCACCTCCTGGCCGACGCCGGCCTCCACCTCGTCGGCCGGAGCCCCCTCCCGCTGGGCGCCACCGTCCTGCACGCCCGCAAGGCCGTGATCCCCGCCCCCGCCCACGAGCCCGTCCCCGAGCCGGTCACCACCGGCCGCTGACGACGCGCCGACGGTGCACCGCTCGCGAGCGGGGGACCCTGGGGGCGGGGGGGT
>NZ_JBEZGX010000050.1:0-65788 GCF_040650235.1 Kitasatospora sp. NPDC048722 | reverse complement strand
AGCACCCGGGCGGAGTCGGGCCGGTCGGCCCACCAGCCGCCGTGGCCGGTGCGCTCGACGTGGGCGGCGATCGCCTCGGTGCCGGGCTCCTCGAACGGCAGCAGGCTGGCGGAGGGCAGGAGAGGGGTCATGGCGGTAGGGGCGGACACGGCACCAGTGGCTCACCGAACACCGCTCCGGTTCGCCGGATTGACGAAAGCCTGGCGCCGACCGGCCCGGCTCTGACGAATCCCTGATGCCGGTCCGGCCGTCGGCATTCGGGTGTCCGGCGCGGCACACCGTCAAGATTGCGTTCGGATCATGGCCGTGAGCATCAGGATCGCGTCAAGATCACGCCTTCCCCTCCCGTCCGGGTTATGAGCTGGAGACCCGCACCGCCGGCGCCCGCGGCCGAACCGGCACGAGTGGCACGAGGAGTACCCGTCCGTGCAGATGCACTCCGCCCGGCCCGGCGGCCACGCGTACTACCCGGTGCTCCGGCGGCTGTCACTCGGAACGTCCGTCGCCGCCGTGCTGGTCGCGGGGGCAGTTCTCGCAGCCGGCCTCGCCCTGGCCGCCGGGGTGCGCGCCGGGTGGCCCGCCGTGGGCGCGTACGCCGCGCTCTGCGCCTTGACGGGGATCGTCTCCCGACCGCAGGCCGCGCCACTCACGGCCTTCGACGGCTTCACCGAACACCGCTACGCCGAACTCGGCTGGTCGGGCGCCGAGGCAGGTCATCTCGCCCTGTTCGCCGCCGCGGCGCTGGCCACCGGCCTGCCCGCCGCGTGGCCGCGACGACGAGTGCGGTTGGCGACTCTGAAGATCTGACGAATCGTCCGGTCGGCATCAGGGTTCCGTAAGGAGGGCGGGGCGGACTTGCTCCGGATGCCCGGGCCGACTTTGATGGAGGACATGAACCGCTCGACGCGCCACCACGACCGCCCGCCGCATACGCGGCCGCGGGTCGTCGCTGTCGCGGTCCTCAACACGGGCCGGTAGCACGGGACTTCTTCCCGCACACCCAGGGCCCGGGCGAACTGCGCCCGTCACGGCCGGAGTTCGTTCCTCTTCCCCGTCACCTGTCCCGGCGCATCGTTGCGCAGCCGTCCACGGACGGATCAGGGCCGGTGCGCCTCTCATCGCAGCACACTTTCCGCACGGACGGCACCTGCCGGGCGCGGCCTCGCGCCCGGCGGCACCCCGTCCGTGCCCTGTCACCCTTGGATGGGTCATGTCCGACGCCGTTCTGTCCACCCGCACCGCCCTCGTCACCGGCGCCTCCTCCGGCATCGGCTGGGAGACCGCCCGCCTGCTCGCCGGGCACGGCGCCACCGTCCTGGTGCACGCCCGGACGGCCGCCGAGGCCGGGGACGCCGTCGAGCGGCTGGTCGCGGCCGGCGTGCGGAGGGACCAACTCGTCGAGCTGGCAGCCGACTTCACGCACCTCGCCGAGATCGCCGTGCTGGCCGGCACGGTCGTCAAGCACTACCCGGCGCTGGACCTGCTGGTCAACAACGCCGCCGTCATGGCTCCCGAGCGCTGCACCCTCACCGACGACGGCAACGAGATCTCGCTGCAGGTCAACTTCCTCGCCGCGCACCTGCTGGCCAAGCTGCTGCGCGCCCCGCTCTCGGCGGCCGGCGACGCCCGGATCGTCAACGTCTCCTCCTCGCTGCACCGCACCGCCTCGATGAACTGGTCGGACCCGCACCGGGTGAAGAAGTACTCCCGGCTCGCCGCCTACGCACAGTCGCAGCTCGCGCTGACCATGGACACCTGCGACATGGCCCCGGCCGGATCGGGCATCACCGCCGTCAGCCTCAACCCGGGCCAGTGCGACACCGCGCTGCTCCCGCTCTACGGGCGGGTCGGTGCTCCGGCCGCCGAGGGCGCGGCAGCCGTCGTCAAGCTCTGCCTGCCGGACACGGCGTTGATCAACGGCGAGTACTACGACGGCGGCGACCTCGCCCCGACCGCCGCGATCGCGCAGGAGGAGCGCTCGCAGCGGCGCCTCGCCAAGCTCGCCGACCAGCTGGTCGCCCAGGCCTGACCCGGACCCGACCGTACCGAGGAGAACGCACCCGATGTCCAAGCGCGCCCGCAAGAAGAAGGCCCGCCGGAAGAAGAAGGCGAACCACGGCCGCAAAGCCGGGCAGAGCTGACCCCGTGATCTCACCCGGTGCCGCGTGCCACCGGCATCGGGTGATCCTCAGCGGCCCCTGGTGGCCTCGTCCGGACTGTGGCGGACGACGGACACCGGGGGCCGCCGCATGCCCGGTCGGCACGGCGACGGCGACACGGGGAAAGGGCGCCGCCAATGCTTCGTCAAGATGGCCGTCGCCCGCGTCAAGGACGCGTCAGGACAGGCGGACGGATGTTCGGTCGCACCTAGTGTGAGCTGCGAGGAAACGGTTCGCTGCCCGAGCGTGGGGCCCGGCGGCGGACCGCTTGCCGAACTCCGATCCCCGGCGGGCTCCGCCGGGCTCCGCCGGGGACGGTTCGGCGACCAGTGTGAAAACAGGGGGAGGGCGCGCGGCGATGCCAACGGGAACGTCGAGCGGTACGGCAGTCGTGGAGAACACGGTCACGTCGGAGACGGCTCGACCGGAGACGGCCGCGCCACTCCCCGCGCCGCGCGCCCCCCATCACCGGCTCGGCCGCTCCTGGCGCAGCCGGGCCTGGTGGAACACCCCGCGCCTTGTGCGCGGGCTCACCGGCCTCTGCCTGGCCGCGCTGCTCGTCGCCGGCACCGCGACCGCCGCCGTCCTGGGCGGCGCCCGCGACGGCACGGACGTAATCGGCCACCAGGCCGCCCCGCAGGTCGTGCGCTCGGCCGACCTGTACTTCGCGCTCAACGACATGGACGCCCAGGCGGCGAACCTGTTGCTGTTCGGCGCCGATCCGGACTACACCACGCTGCGCAAGGAGACCCTGGACACCTACGAGCAGCGTCGCACCCAGGCGGACACCGACCTCCAGCGCGTCACGGAGGCGGTGGCCGGCGACGCGGCCGGGCAGCGGGCCGTGCAGACCGTCATCGGCGAACTCGGCCGCTACGAGGCCCTGGTCGCCCGCGCCCAGCTCCTGGAAGAGCAAGCCCACGCCCCGGCCGGCCGCCCGTCCGCAGACGCCCTCGCGGCCTACCGGCAGGCGACCGACCTGCTGCGCCAGCAGTTGCTGCCGGCCGTCGACGACGTGACCAAGGCGAACGCGGCCGTCGTGGACCGCAGCTACGCGGACCAGCGCGGCGCCCTGGCCGGCGGCTGGTGGTGGATCCTGCTCTCCGGCCTGGTCGCCCTGGTCGCGCTCGGGCTGCTGCAGCGGCTGCTCGCGGTGCGTTTCCGGCGGCTGGTGAACGTTCCGCTGGCCATCACCACGCTGCTCACCGTCGTGGGCCTGGTCGCGGCATTGGCGCTGGCCTCGCGCGCGGACGACCAGTTGGTGGTCGCGAAGAGCAACTCATTCGACTCGGTGATCGCCCTCAGCCGGGCGCGCGCGGTGGCGTACGACCTCAACGCTGACGAGAGCCGTTACCTGACCGACCCGTCCCGGGCGGCGGCCTACGAGCACAGCTTCCTCGACAAGACCCAGTCCTTCGCCAGGGTCGACGGCGCCACCCTCGCCACGTACGACGCCAAGCTCGCAGCGCTGGCCGACCGGCACCGGGCCGACCACGGTCAGGTCGGGTTCGGTGGGTACCTCGGCGACGAACTGCGCAACATCACCTTCCCCGGCGAGCAGGACGCGGCGGAACGCGTGCTGGCCGCCTTCCAGCAGTACCAGCGTGACGACCGGAAGATCCGCGAGCTGAATACCCAGGGCAAGCTCAAGGAGGCCGTCACATACAACACCGGTCTCACCCCCGGCCAGTCGAACGCCGACTTCGGCATCCTCAGCGCCGCCCTCGACGACAACCAGGCGATCAACCAGCGGGCCTTCGAGGCCGCAGTCGCCACCACCGACGACGACCTCGACGCCATCACCGCCGGCCTCGGCGCGGCGGCTCTGACGGTGGCGCTCGTCCTGACCGCGCTGGGTGTGCGGCCGCGCCTGCGCGAGTTCGCCTGACCGCGGAGGCCGGGCTCGGGCGCAAGACGCTCAGCTGCGGCGTCGCGCCGGGACGAACGCGGTGAGGACCGCGCAAACGGTCGAGCCGAGCAGCATGCCGATCCACGGTACGCCGCCGCCGGGACGGTGCGTCACCAGCGCGCAGACGAAGTAGCCGATTCCACCGCCGACGAAGAAGAAGGCGAAGGCACGAAGCGCGGGCTGCCACCTGCGGCGGGCTGATCCTGAGGTCACGGTAGGGATTATGCACACGGAGCGGCGGAGGCGGACGCGGCCCCCGGCACGATTCCGGATGGGAACGGGGGAGCGGTGTACCTGGCGGATCCGAGATCCAGCGCAGGGTGGTGATGCCTCGCGCCGGTCCTGGCGTGTTCATCTTCCGGGCGTTCCGCCGCAACGACTGGCTGTGACCAGGACGGGCCGGGGGGCGAATCGTGACCGTCTGCGGCCGGTGCACCTACACCTCGACGTGCGAGCCCATGATGACGGTGCGCTCGCGGGGGAGACCGAAGTATTCGGCGGCGTCGGCGGTGATGTAGGAGGTGGCGATGAACAGGTGCTTGCGCCAGGGCGCCATCGTCGGTGCCTGCCCGCGCCGCAGCTCGATCTTCGACAGGAAGTAGGACGTCTGGTCCAGCTGCAGCCGGCCCTCGGCTTCGGCCGGATCGAGCATCGCCAGCGTGGCGGGCACGTCCGGTGTCTCCATGTAGCCGAACCGGGCGGTGACGTGGACGATCCCGTCGTCGGCGTAGCCGAGGTCGTCGACGGTGATCCGCTGATCGGCCGGGACACGCGGCACGGTCTCGGTCTCGATGGACAGGATCACGACGTGGTCGTGCCGTACGTGGTTGTGTTCGACATTGGCCCGCAGGGCCAGCGGCGCGGTCTGCTTGCCCCGGTTGAGGAAGACGGCCGTGCCCGGGACTCGCAGCGCCGGTACCTCGCCGCTGTGCAGGTCCTCGATGAACGCGCGCAGCGGGCCTTCGTGCCGTGCCCGCTCGGCGGTGACGATCGCGCGGCCGCGCTGCCAGGTCGTCATGACGGTGAAGGCGGTGATGCCGATCAGCAGGGGGAGCCATGCGCCGTGGAGGAGCTTGGTGGCGTTGGCGGCCACGAACAGCAGGTCGACGGTGAGCAGCAGTGTCGCGCCGGTGGCGACGAGCCACATCGGTGTGCCCCAACGTGCCCGTGCGACGTAGAAGAACAGCAGGGTGGTGATGGTGATGGTGCCGGTGACCGCCATGCCGAAGGCGAAGGCGAGCGCCGCGGAGCTGCGGAAGGCGAAGACCAGGGTGAGGACCGAGACCATCAGCAGCCAGTTGATCCAGGGAACGTAGATCTGGCCCATGGTCGACTCGGAGGTGTACGCGATCCGCAGCCTCGGCAGGTAGCCGAGCTGAGCGGCCTGGGAGGCGACCGAGTAGGCGCCGGTGATCACCGCCTGCGAGGCGATCACGGTCGCGGCGGTGGCCAGCACGACCATCGGCAGCCGTGCCCAGCCCGGCGCGAGCAGGAAGAACGGCCCGCTGATGGTGTGCGGGTCCCCGAGGACCAGCGCGCCCTGGCCGAGGTAGCTCAGCACGCAGGCCGGGAACACCAGGAACAGCCAGCCCCGGGTGATCGGGCGGCGGCCGAAGTGGCCCATGTCGGCGTAAAGCGCCTCGGCGCCGGTGACCGCGAGGACGACCGCGGCCAGGGCGAAGAAGGCGGTGCCGAAGTGGCCGAACAGGAAGCCCAGCGCGTAACTCGGTGACAGCGCCCGGAGGATCTGCGGGTGGTCGGCGATGCCGGACACTCCGCACGCGCCGATGGTCATGAACCAGACGATCATCACGGGCCCGAACACCCGGCCCACCGCCGCGGTCCCGCGGCGCTGGACAAGGAACAGCACGATGATGATCACCGCAGTCAGTGGAACGACCGTGCTCTCCAGCGAGGGCTCCACGACCTTGAGTCCCTCGACGGCGGACAGCACCGAGATCGCCGGGGTGATCATGCTGTCGCCGAAGAACAGCGAGGCGCCGAAGATGCCCAGCGCGGCCAGCACCGCCGTGGTCCTGCGGCTCCGCTGCGAGCCCCATCGCCGCAGCAGGGTGATCAGTGCCATGATGCCGCCCTCACCCTCGTTGTCGGCACGCATCGCCAGCAGCACGTAGGTGACCAGCACGATGACCACCACCGACCAGAAGACGAGCGAGACCACCCCGTACACGTTCTCCGTGGTGACCGGGACGGGGTGCGGGTCGTCCGGGTTGAACACGGTCTGGAGCGTGTAGATCGGACTGGTCCCGATGTCGCCGAAGACCACACCCAGGGCACCCACGACCAGCGCGAGGCGCGCCGTGTCCTGCACGCCCGGATGCCGAACGTCGGCCGGCTGCGGTGCGGCACCGTGATCGGCCAAGGGTGACCTCCTTCGTGCGGAATGCTGTGACGCAGCCCGGGTTCATCAGTTCGGATGATCATCGCACGCGTAACCAAAGGGGGCGGACGCGCCGCGTCGTCGAGCTCTTGGAAGGCCGGCGCCACGCCGGATCCGGGGCGCCTCCTGCCGCGGCCGACCGGAGTGTGCAGTCGGTGAGCGCGAGCTAGCGCGGACGGGGTGGCAGCCGACGCGCTCCAGGAGCCGCCCTGTGACGGCCCGAAGCTTGCTGTTGCTGTCCCGTGGACCGGTTGACCCTGGTCCGCCAAGCGCGAGGCCTGGTCGGCGGTGACGCGCGGATCGAGGAAGACCGATCCGACCTGCCGGGCGTCTGAGCCAGTTGAGTCGAGGAGGCCGCCGTAGTGACGGCTGGCGAGAAGGGCCCGGTGGTGACCTTCGACACCGGAGGGCGCGTTCCGACGGAGACGCCAAGCTCGTCAGCGAATGGACGGTAGGTAATCAGGGCGGTCTGGGCGTGGGTGAAGCAGACGGTGCAGGGGTGGCCGCGCACGGCAGTGGTCCCGGACGGACGTCGCGATGCCGCGGCCGGTGCTTACGACCTTGGGGGCGATCGAGATCGGAGTGTGCTGGCCGTGCGGTTCGGCTGGTGGTCGATCAGCAGGCGGCCTGCCGGACGAGCTCCGGTTCGGTGCCGGCCTTGCGGTGGGTGACCTTCGGGCGGAGCGGTCGGGGACCAGTCCGGCGGTCGCGAGATGAGTCTCGGCGTAGCTCTCGCGCCGACCGGTCAACCCCTGGAGCGGCCGCCGCTCTTGGGTTCGGCGTTGGCGTGCTCGACGCGGATCGGAGCCGGGCCGTTCACGCAGTGCCGACTCCCGGGCCGTTTCCCACTTCGGGGCGAGTTCTTCGAGTAACTCGCCGCAGTGCGCACGAGAAACCCCGGACAGGCCAAGATGGGAACGGCCGCACGAACCCAGGCTGGCCTCACAACTCACCCAACCCGTGCGACCGTTCCTACATCTCGGCACCGTGCCGACGTCGAGCAGGACGAGGTGGACGCCGACGACCAGCGTCAGCGGATCCGTCTACGGCTGGTGAGGCTTCGTGTCGGCCAGGTCGGTGAGTACGTTGAAGTCGATCACTGGGAGGACCCCTCGATCTTTCGGGCGGGAGTGCCCCGCGGGTCGGTTCAGCCTTCGCCACACGTCCGCCACGAGCAGTCGGCTGGCGGGCGCGTGGAAGTGCTGAACCAGGGTGTCGCTCGAAGCCCAAGTGGGCTGGTGAAACGCCGAGTTCATGTGTGGGCGACGATGACCAGCCAGGTCCACAGGTCGGCGGTGTCCGGTGCGCGGAAGTGCGGCGCGGTCCAGCCGAGGGTGCCCTTGAGTAGGCGGAAGGTGTGCTCAAGGTGGAACCTGCGCAGAAAGGTGCGCCAGATCCGGTCCAGATGGACGGTGTCGATGCCGGTGGCAGAGGACCATAGCCACAGCGGCTTCGCCTCGCGCTCGCCGGGCAGGTGATCGCTGCTCGACGGCGGGCAACTGCACGGGGAGACTCGTCACCAGCGGCCGTTCCTTCAGCTTCGTCACTCGACATCTCGAATACCTCGCCAGCGTGAAGGACATCAAGGTCGTCGCCGTCTCCGGCGAGGACCCGAAGACGTGGTCGGTCAACCAGGAGTTCAGCTACCTCGGCGGTCCCGTGACCGCCCCCAGCACGCAACGACGCAACGATCTCCTTGGCTCGTGGAACACGAACCCGCTCCGGTCGCTCACCTACACATCGCCCGACAACGGCCCGTTGTACGACCAGGGGAACAAGCAGATCGTCGAAACCACCGTGACCATGTCGATGAACGTCACATGGCCCAGCGCACCCGCGAGGGCATGGCAGGATACGGACGCCGCGCACTCCGACGTCCGCTTCGACTACGCCGGCCCCGTCGCAGGCAAGTACAAGGCCACCGTCTTCACCGGCGCCCGGGTCGAGCTCGTCATGAAGCTCTCCGACCCCGCAGTCCGGGAGAGCGCGCAGCACGTATCGGACGCGCAGAACAACCCCGAACGCACCTTCCCCTCCTTCAACGCCAAGACCATCTCGGGGGCAACGTAGCCGCTGCACCGCCTCATCGACCGAGAAGAACAACAGAAGAACCGTGCCGCCGCCATCAAGACCTGCGAAGACGTGTGGGGCGACTATTCCAAGTCCGGCCTGGAGGCTCTCGGAGGGCATGGACGTACCCGAGGAGCTGGCGTCCAGGTTCAAGTTCGCGCGCCAGAAGTCGAAGCTGGCCGGCGGGATCCGCGGTTCCTTCTTCGTGATCAAGGGCGAGTACTGAGCGCTTCCGGCGACGCTGCGGTGATCCCCACGCGCGGGCTGCCGCTTCCTCGGCTCCTTCGGCCGACCAGGAAGGACAGCACCTCGGCGCACGACACGGTCGCGCCGGGCTGGAGGCGCGTGGTTTCCCCGCGGAAGTTCCGCACGTCCAGCCAGCTCTGCGGCGATGCCTCCGCCAGCACGTCCAGGAGCTCCTGGAGGTCGGCCGACCGGTGGACCTTGAACGTCGGTGCTGGTCGGTAGTGCGACGGCCGGATGTCGAAGCGCAGGTCGACGGCCGGGTACGGCGCTCGTCCCCAGTCGCTGTGGGGCAGCGAGGCGTGACCGTGGATGCGGGCGTCGACCAGCACCTCCGGGTCCTCGTCCCCGATCTCGCAGTCGAAGACGGGGAAGGCCGTCGCCACCCGCGCGGCCACTTCCGGGTGGGCGGCGCAGGCCCGGCCCAGTGCCGGCGAGCAGAACAGCGCGTGGTCGAAGGACCCGACCGGGTCCGGCAACGGCACCTTGTGGTGGGACCGGCCGTCGAAAGCGAGGTCACGCCTGGGGGAGAGGAACTCCAGGAACGCTGCGACGGTCCGGTTCGCGGTGGCCGGCGGTGCGCACCGCGAACCGGACCGCGCTGCGTCCCTGGTCGCGCAGTACGTAGTACTCGTAGAAGCCCATGGGGTGGTCGGGTGAACGCTCGCAGCGGTAGACGTCGTCGAAGCCGTCGACCGGTTCGTACCGGACTGGCGGCGCGTACCGACCGACACCCCTGGCGAGGACGTCCAGAACCGGTGCGCCGGCCTCGGCTTCCGCCGGGTCGTGGGGCGGGTCGACCTCGGCGAAGCCCTTGCGGAGACGGTCCTTGACCCTGCGTGCGGCGTGGCCTCGCGCCTGCTCCTCGTCGTCGAGCGTCGTCGTGCTCGCCTTGCCCGGGACGCGGTCGGATCCCCACCTGAGGAAGCAGCGGATCCCCTCCTGGCGGATCTCCCAGTAGTCGAGCACACCCGCCTCTTGCCGCTCGAACCGCCGCCATGCGGTCATCCGGCCTCCTCCCCTTCGCACGGCTCGGCACCGTCGGCGCTGTCGAGTACGGGGTCAACCGGCGGTGTGACCGGGGACCACACGCCGAACCACTGCTCGGCGCCGTACTCCTCGAAGCGGGCCACCTCGCTGAACCCCAGCTTCGCGGCGACGCGCAGCGAGGCGTGGTGGGCAGTCCGGGTGCTGAGCACCACCGGCTCCCCGGGGAGCGCGTCGGCGAACCAGTCGAGTGCGGCTGCGCACGCCTCGGCGGCGTATCCACGTCCCCACGCCCGCGGCAGGAACATGTAGCCGAGCTCGGCCTCGCCGCCTTCCGGACGGACGTGTCCCGGGCGCTCCGCGTCGCGCGGGTCGAGCGTGATCATGCCGATCATCGCTCCGGCGAGCTCGACCACGAAGAAGCCGAAGCGCCGCCCCGGCACCTCGGGCACCGCACGCTCCAACTCGTCACGCGGCCGGGAGCCACCGACGTAGGTGCCCACCTCCGGTGAGGCGAACAGCTCGATGACCGCCCCGCGGTCGCGGGCCTCGGACCCGCGGAGCAGGAGCCGCTCGGTCCTGATCGGGGCGGGTGGCCAGACCACGGGTGCAAGATCGGTCATGGCGGGCAACCTATCGCAGGCTGTCCCGCCGAGCATGAGCCTCACATGGTGGACCCGGCACGAGGTGTCAGTGCCGTCCGTCATCAGCTGGCTCCGCAAGGTCGGACTGCCGGAGGACCGCGCCGAGTTCCGGCGGCTGGTGGGCTGACGGCGATCCCGAAGGTGAGCATCAGCGCGGAGATCGGCGCCGGGGACGACGAAGCTCCTGGCTGTCGGCGGGTGTGACCCGGGGCGGCCAGGAGCTTCGTCACCGTGTGGTGCCGGGGGTCAGCAGGGGAACGTGCCGCTGTAGAGCGCGTGCCCGTAGGAGGAACTGCCGCTGCCGAAGCCGTAGATGCCGTCGTCGGCCCAGACCGCCTCGCGGAAGCCGTTGACGCAGGTGGAGGCCGGGGCGAGGGCGAAGCCCTCCAGGTTGTCGACCGGCATGACGGCCGG
This sequence comes from Kitasatospora sp. NPDC048722, assembly GCF_040650235.1. Lineage (NCBI taxonomy): Bacteria > Bacillati > Actinomycetota > Actinomycetes > Kitasatosporales > Streptomycetaceae > Kitasatospora > Kitasatospora sp. NPDC048722. The sequence continues at coordinate 54,961 of NZ_JBEZGX010000050.1, read as the reverse complement.
GTTGGTGTAGGTCACGTCCGGGACGATCGCGCCGGCGGCGTTGACCTTCAGGAAGGTGTGGGTCTCGCCGCAGGTGTTGTCGCAGGTCGCGACGACCCGCTGGGTGCCGGCGTCGAACGTCACGTCCATCACGGAGACCTGGCCGGTCGCGATCGTGCCGAAGGTGGTGAACGTGCCGTCGGAGTTGAGGCCGTACACGTGCAGCGTGCCGTCCCACTCCAGGCCGGCGAAGTACAGGCCGGCGCCGTGCAGCGGGTAGTCGGCCGGGTCGTAGGCGGCGCCGGTGAGCGGGTCGGTCCAGCCGTTGGCGGTCAGCCAGGTGTCCGGGACGTAGCCGACGCCCTCGAAGCCGAGGTTGGCGTCGCTCTTGCTACCGGTGTCGAGCTGGGGGAACTGCGCGGTCATGTCCCACTGCCGGACGGGCATGAGCGTCGAGCCGGGCGCGGCCGGGTCGAACTCCATGATGGTGTCCTTGGGGACGGTGTTGTCGGTGTTGTCGCGCTCGGACGTGACGTAGAGGTGACCGTTGCCGCCGACCGTCAGTCCCTCGGAGTCCGGCTCGCCGGTGCCGCCCGCGAAGCGGATCTGCTTGCCGGTGGCGCTCCAGGACGGGTCCGGGATCCACTTGCCGTTGTTCTTGACCAGCTTGTACAGCCGGTTCTTGTTCTTGGCCGCCCACAGGACCGACGGGTTCGCCGGATCGAACGCGAGGCCGCTCAGGTCACGGCCCTCGGGGCCGGTGGACGTGGTGAACGCGCAGACGTCGTCGGCGATCGTGACGTCCAGGCCCCCCGGCCAGGCCAGGGTGCCCGCCGGGGTGGAGCCGGTGCCGCTGGGCGCCTCGGGGGTGCAGCCGCTGGTGAGCGAGCCGCCGCCGCCCAGCAGGTGGCCGGTCTGACCGCCGCCGCCGCCGTTGCCGCCGCCGCCCGTGCAGGAGTTCGCGCCGCCGGGCGTCGCGGTCGTGGAGGTCCGGAACCAGCCGGTGCCGTTCGCGCAGCGCTCGGTCGACGGCTTGGCGCCGCCGGTGGCCCAGGTCACCGAGTCGACGGTGTTGCCGTTGCCGTCGAGGAGGAAGACCGAGTCGTTGTCCCCCAGCCCGAGGGCCGAGTTGAACGTGGCGTAGCCGCCTGCGGGGATGGTGGTCGCGCTCGGCGAGGACGACGCGATCGAGACGGGGGAGTGGGCGGTGTCGTTGTCGACGTACTTCCACGACCCGATGCCGACGGCGCTCGTCCCGCCGTTGTACAGCTCCACGGTGTCCGCGCCGTCCGACGTGACCTCGTTGATCCGCACCCGGCTCGCCGCCGGGGCGGAGGACGGGCAGCCCGGGGCGTTCGCGGCGCCGAACGTGGTCGCCACGGTCGTCGTCACCCACGCCCCGGTGCCGTCGCCGCCGCAGCGCGCCATCGCCGGTTTCGCCCCGCCGCCGGCCCACTCGACCCGGTCGACCACCGTGCCGCCGGAGGTGTAGATCACCACCTTGTCCGAATCACCCAGGCCTTTGGGCGAGTTGAAGGTGACGAAGCCGCCGGCCGGGATCGTGCCGGCGGACGGGCTGAACGGCTGCGGCGCGAAGCCGTCGTCCGACATCTTCCAGCCGCTGATGCTCACCGCCGTCGTACCGGTGTTGTACAACTCCACCGTGTCGTTGTTCGCCGACGTGACCTCGTTGATCCGAACGTTCTGGTAGCCGGCCGGGTCCGCGGCGGCCGCGGGCTGCGCGGCCACCACCCCGGTGACGACCAGTCCTGAGAGCGTCAGGACCGCGGCGCAGACGGAGGCGACGCCTCCACGCGAGTGTGAGGTAGGCATGCTGCCGAACTCTGCTGACACAACGTTGAGACGCCGTGTACTCCGGCTGAATACCACCTGCTGACCACCGGAACGTTCAGGCGCGAACCGCCGTCAGGCTCGGGAACCCGTTCGGCCTGCGGCGAACGCGCAGGGTCAGAGGCCGGGCCAGGGGGTGATGCCCGCTCCCCTGAGCCGCCGCTCCTCGCGCCAGTTCAGGAAGACCGGCCGGTCACGGGAGAACATGCCCATCGGTTGAGGGCTGATCCCCCCGGTCAGGAACCCGACGAGGAAGTCGGCCATGCCGCAGTCGTACGCGGTCCAGTCGCCGTAGCGGTCGAGCACCAGCGTGGTCCATTTGTCGGGGTCCGGGTCGGCGGTGTCCCAGAAGGCGTGGCCGGCGCTGCAGTCCGTGGCCCACGAGATCCGTCCGTGCAGAGGAGGGAGGTTCCCGTCGGCGTCCGGGTCGAGCAGGGCGTGCCCGTCCTCCGTCAGCTCCTCGAAGCCCAGGGGACCGCCAGGGGGTGCGGCGACCTTCAGCGGCAGCCCGATGGCGAACGAGGCGTTGATCGACCCGCCACCGTACGTGGACACGAAGTCCCGGTAGTCCAACGGGAACCGAGTGCCCCACCTCGCGGCCGCCTCGTCCCAGTCGACGGGATCGCCGGCTCCCGGGTGCGGCGGCAGTATCCCGGTCAGCCGGGCAACGCTCGGGTGCATCGGCAGCGCCTCTCGGAGGGCTCGGACAGCGGCCCGCCGAGCGTTCGTACAGATCCTGTGGACCGGCTCAGCGTAACGGCCCGTCCGTCCGGTGATGGGCTTGCGGTTCCGGACCGGGCGTTCGGACCCGGCGGTCGGACGATCGTCACTGGTGGTCCGGCGGGGACGTCGTGATGACGGTCGGAAACGTCGACCCGAGCCCGACCCCCGGGGCTGGTGCACCCGCCTGGGGTTCCTGACGGATCGCCGGGGGCGGTGAGGACCGTGCGGCGAGGCGGACGGCGGCCGAAGGAGTGGTTGACCGTCCGCTGAGCGTGAACGCGGCGGCATGTCTGGGTGGGTGGGACGCGCGGTCTGGTGGGGTTGCCGGGCAGTTCCGGCGTGGTGCCGGACGTCGCTTTCGGGACAGGAGACCACGGTGATCGTGCGCATCATGGGCGAGGGGCAGGTGCGGCTGGCCGACTCCCACTTCGCCGAGCTGAACGCGCTCGACGACGAGTTGCTCGCGGAGATGGAGAGCGGGGACGAGGAGGGCTTCCGGCGGACCCTGGGGGAGCTCCTGGAGGCGGTGCGACGTCTCGGCACTCCGTTGCCGGACGACGCTCTGGAGCCGTCCGAGCTGATCCTTCCTCCTCCCGAGGCCTCCCTTGAGGAGGTCCGCGAGATGCTCGGAGGCGAGGGCCTCATCCCGGGCTGATCAGCCGTCGCGCCGGTGGCCGGCGCCCACCTTCGTCCGCCCAGGCCACCGGCTCGGCCTCGACCTCGATCACCCGCGCCGGACCCGCGCGGAACGTCGGGCCGGCGGCGTTCGCGGCCAACGCCTCGCTTGACGAGCGGAGTTCGGTGAGGACGAACCGGTCCGGACCGCCGACGAACCGGTGCAGGTCGTACTGCAGGCATCCCCGTTCGGCCCGCACGAGCGGCGCGAGGCGTCCGTAGGCGTCGATCTGCTCCTGGCCGCGGCCCGGGAGGGTGGTGATGTGGAGGCGTATGGCCTGCGGCATGTGAGCGAGCGTAGATCGGCGAGGCCCGCCGGGGGACCGGGAGCCCACCTGGCAGACGCATCTGTACCTACTGGTATGTACAATCATGGGCGGATGGAACAGTCCCACGGCCGTGGCTCCACGGCGCGTGGTCGGTCGATGGGGAGGGACCCGCCATGCCGTTCGTCCGGATCGATGCCCTGCGGGCCGACGGCGCCCGCCTGGACGCACTCGGCCGCGCGGTGCACGAGGCCCTGATGGAGACGATCGGCATTCCGCCGGACGACCTGTTCCAGGTCCTGGTCGGTCACGACGGCGTCAACAGCACGCTGCGGTACGGGGATTACCTCGGCGTGCAGCGTGACGAGGGCATCGTCTACATCGCGATCACCCTGCGCGCCGGTCGGACTCCCGACAGGAAGCGCGCCCTGTACCGGCGGATCGCCGAACTCGCCGAGCAGTACGCGGGCACCGAGCCGCGGAACGTGTTCGTCACCCTGACCGAGAACGCGCCGATCGACTGGTCGCTCGGCAACGGACTGGCGCAGTACTCCCCGTCGTCGGACGGGTGAGGCGCCGCCGGCGGCTTCGCGCCGGCCGGCCGCTGCCGTTCATGGACGAGCCGATGCCGCCGGCCATCGGCCGGTACCGGGGGGGAGCACACCAAGGCCTGGGGGCCACGGACGCGGAGCTCGACGGCCATGGGGTGTCGGCCGTACGGGTCAGGGCGCGGACGGGCGGGGCCGGGCCGGTCGGTCACTGAAGACTGCTCCTGCAGGCGGACGAGGAGCCAGGCTCCCAGGCCGCCGCAGTGGCTGTCGTCGCAGGGGAGGCCACGGCCGTCAGCTCGGCCCGGCCGCCGGATCACCGACGACGGCGCCGGCCGGCGTGCCGGAGAGGGTCGCGCGTGTCGGTCACAACTCGCCGCGCAGGCGGGCTGCCGTGGTGGCGACCAGGTCCGGGAAGCGGTGCACCGGGACGGCCGGCGAGGCGCCGATTCCGAGGGCGCCGTCCGGCACGTACGCGACGTGGCAGCGCAGGCACAGGTAGGCGGCGCTCCAGGCGGTCGCGAAGGAGGGGTACACCACCGAGTGCGCCTGGAAAGCCTCCTGGGCGCGGCGGCGGGACTTCGCGCGATTGATCAGCATCATCACCGCCGCGCAGACGAACGGGCCGCCCAGGACGGTGAACGCGATCGCCGTGTTCTGTCCGGCGTTCTTGTCGCCGGACGTCAACAGGTACGGCAGCAGGACGACCCCCCAGGCCGCCGCGACGGCCAGGATGACCGCGAGCCCGCACCCGCCGCCCGGCTGCGCGAGCCGCGGCGGGGGCGGCGGCGCGATGTGGGACGCCAGCAGACTGCTGGTGGAGCCGGAGCTGTGGACGGTCGAGCTGCCGAAGCTCGGGATGACCCCGACCCCGCGCGCGTACGCGACGCCCGAGGAGTAGCCGGTGCTGGTTCCGGAGTACGTGCTGGTCTGCGACTCGTAGATGCTGGGGACGCTCCGCACCTGGTCGAGCGTCCCGCATTGCGGGCAGTTGATCCGGCTCATGTGTCCCCCCGAGGTCGACCTGACGGCATGACGGCAGACGATCATGGCACAGGCGGCACGAAGGGGCACAACTGTGCACACGTCCAGGGTGTGTGAGGAGCCGGCGCGCGTGCGAGTCGGCACCGGGGCGGTCATGGCGGCGGACGAGGTCGGCGACTCCCTCACGGTGCGTCCGCCGGTTCCGCTGGAGGACGGCCGCACGGTGGTCGACCAGGTCCGGGCCCTCCTTGACGCCGAGGTGATCGAGGAGGTCGTCACGCGGGGTGCACGACGCGGCGCTGCCCGGGCACCGCTTCGAGGGCCTGTCGGGCAACGCCGTCGGGTCCGTGGGGCGAGGAGGTGCTGCACGCGCTGGTCGTGCTGGAGGGGCGGCCGGTGGAGAGGGAGGGGAGGGTCCCGCTGTGCGAGGTGGTCGAGTCATCCCGGTCCGTGCCGGCCGAGGTGCTGAAGGACCGCCGGCCCGCGGCGTTCGTTCTCGGTGAGCACATGGAGTGAGTGGCCGACGGTCGGGGTGACGTCCGGGGCCGCCGGGGCGCGGGTGGGGTTGGCCCTGGCCCCGGCCCCGTCGCGCGTTCGGGGGCGGTTCGGGGAACGCGAGCGTCGAGTGGGGCTTCCTCGGTGTGGCGGTCCGGTCTTGTGGTGATTCGGTGTACGTACGGCCCTGGTGCCGTCTTCGGTGCGGGATCAGCGCAACGCTGAGTCCGGATCGACGGAACGTCAGCAGCGCGTCGGGGGCACATCGAGCCGTCCGCGCGGGGACGGGCCGGCTGCCCGCCGGGGCCCGACAGGGTTCCCCGGGAGGGCAGGGTGGGCGTGCGGGGGCCGGTCGACCGGAGTTGGCGGTCGGTGCCCGAACGAGCGAGGGTGTCCACCGAGTGTTGACATGGTCACGGGGTGCGGGAGGGGAATCGGGGAGGGGGAGATCGCGGAGGTGGGCGGGCCCGTTCCGGCGGAAGGGTCCCGTTGACACGGGTGGGGCGCCGGGTGCACCTTTCCGGTCCGGTTCCCGGGGGAACGGACGTCAGGACGCGCGCCGAGTCAGTTTCCCTGCCTGATGTCGCTCAACGCTCCGCTGATGTTGAGGAGTTCGTGGCACGCCGACGCCTGCTTTCCGGAGGCCGGGGTGCCGGGCGTCTCACAGGTCACGTTCACCGTCACGGCCTGGTCCTCCGGGACCTGGATGGGAGTCACCCAGTGGTAGTCCTGGTTGCGGAAGGTCTCCAGCGCGATGGTGGTGATCGTCTGCTTGCCGGCGGTGATGGTCAACAGCCCCTGGTCCCCCTGGAAGTTGGCGGCCACGATGTCGGTGATGTCGAAGACCTTGCCGTGCGGCACCTGGTAACTGCCGGACGACGAAGCGGCGTTCGCGGTCTGCACGTCGATCGTGGCGGAGCTCTGCTGTCCGGTGCCCGGCACCGCCAGGCCCGGGCCGGGGCCGCCGCGGCCGCCGGTGGTCGGCTGCCCGGCTCCCGGCTGCGCCGCGCTCGGCTGGCCGGCGCCGGGCTTCCCCTGGCTGGGGGCGCCCCCGGGGGCCGGGGCTCCCGGGGGCGCGCCGGCGGCCGGGCCGGGGGTGGCGCTCTGCTGGGCGACGGCCTGTTCGGCGGCCTGCTTCGCGGAGCTGCGCACCGCCGGGCGGACGAGGGCGAACCAGGCCAGCAGCAGAGCGATCAGTGCCGCCAGGAGGGCGAGCAGCCACTTGGGGAAGATCGGGAGCTGAAGGAACTCTCCGCTGAGGAGCGGTCGCTGAGTCACCGTCGGAACGTCGGCGGGGGTGCCGGTGCTCCCGGCCGGTTCCTTCGCGGGCTTCACCTCCTCCGGGACCACCGTGACCTCGAACGGCCAGGACGCCTGCTTGCCGAACCAGATGAGCTTGCGGGCGCGTGCCTGCAGGCGCACCTCGCCGGACTCGCCGGGTTCCAGGCGCAGCTTCTCCGGAGTGACCTTGAACCGCAGGTCCTCACCGGCCTGTCCGGGCGTGAACACCACTCCGCCGGGGGCGTTCCCGAGGTTGCGCACCGACGTCCGGTAGCGCCCGCGCAGCCAGCCACGGCGGCGGCGCGGGGCGATCGCGGCCTGGAGCTCCTGGAACGGGGTCACGGTGACGGTGGTCTCCGGGACCGTCACCAGCTCGGGGCGCTCCGTGGGCAGCACCCGGATCCCGAGCGGGAATTCACCGGCGCGCGCGGTGGGCGACCGGGGCGGGGCGAGGCGCACCGTCACCGTCGTGGACGTTCCGGGGTAGAGGGAGACGCGGGCCGGCTCGACCGTCGTCCACGCGGCGCAGTCGCCGACGACCTCCAGCGAGTACGCCTCGACGATGTCGAGACCGTTGCGCACGGTCAGCGTCGTGGTGGCCACGCCACCGGGCGCCACCGTCAGCGTGGGCAGGCCGAGTTCGGCGGATGTGGTCATAGCGTGACGGTAGGACCGCCGACCCGTCCGCGGAGAGGGCCGTGCGGGCAAGCCGTGGGCCGCACCCCTTGCCCCGCGCGGACAGGCCGCCCTCGTCACGGGCGGACGACGCACCCCCGTCCGGTGCCGCCGCGCAGCAGCGCGCGAGCCGGGCGCCCCCACTCAGGCCCACGGCCGGTCCCGCCCCGCGGCGGACGGCCGTCACACCGCAGGTCCACTGCAGAATGGAGTGTTCGATGACGTCGACGTCGACCGATGCGTCCCGCGAGGAAGCCGCCACCACCCGGCGGACCCCGGTGGCGCCACGGTCCGGCAGCGCCCGTCCGTCCGGTGCGGCGCGCGTCCCCGTCCAGCCGGTGCGCGGTGCGGCGGGCCGACCGTCCGGCGCGGCGGGCCAGGTACCGGGCAGGCCGGGCCAGGTGCGCGTGGCCGTGTACGCGGAGGACCTCATCCTGCAGACCGGCGTGGTCCAGCAACTGCGCCAGCGGCCCGAGGTGGAGCTGCTGAACGAGTCGGACGCGGGGAAGGCGGACGTCTCCCTGCTGGTGGTGGACGCCCTGACCGACGTGGTGGCCGAGCGGCTGCGCCGGCTGCGGCTCGCCACCTCGGGCCGAATAGGCCTGGTGGTGGGCCATTTCGAGGCCGGCGGGCTGCAGACGATCGTCGAGCACGGGGTCGCGGCGGTGCTGCGGCGCTCGGAGGCGGATCAGGACCGGCTGGTGCACCTCATCACCGCACTCGCCAACGGTGAGGGCGTGATGCCCGGGGACCTGCTCGGCGAACTGCTCGACCGGATCGGGGTGCTCCAGCGCACGATGCTCGACGGGCGCGGGCTGACCCTGTCGACGCTGACCGCCCGGGAGGTGGAGATGCTGCGGCTGGTGGCGGAGGGCTTCGACACGAGCGAGATCGCCGCCAAGACCTCCTATTCCGAACGCACCGTCAAGAACGTGCTGCACGAGATCATCACGCGGCTGGGCCTGCGCAACCGGGCGCACGCGGTGGGATTCGCGATGCGACGCGGACTCATCTGAGGGGCGGTGCGCCGGGGCCCGCCTTCGAACCCCCGTCGGCAGGCGGGCCCCGGGGCCGCGGCGTCCTGCCCTCCGGGGACAGCGGCCGCTACCCCCGGATCGGGTGCCCGGGCCCTGTTCCCGGGCGCCCGGGCCGGTGAGACTGCCGGGGAGACCGCCCCTGCAACCTGTGAGGTCGAGCGTGACCGGCGCCACCGGCACTCCCCGCTCCAACCGGCGGCCGGCCCGGGCCGCCGTCGCCGTCCTGCTCGCGCTGGCGGCGGCCGTGCTGACCCTGGGCTCCGCCCCCGGAGGGTCGGGCGGCCGCGCCGCCCCGGCCGTGACCGCCGACGCGCCCGGTGGACGGATCGTCTTCGCCGGCACGAACCACCGCGGCCTCGGCCGGGTGACCGGCGCGGCGGACAGCACGCCGCTGTTCGGTCCGGGGCCGATCCACTTCGACCAGGACCCCTCGGCCCGGGGCGGCGAGCTGGTCTTCACGAGCCTGCGCGACGGCCCGCTGCCGCAGGTGTACCTGCGCGACGCGGCCGGTGCGGTCCACCGGCTGACCACCGGCATGGACACCGCCCACCCCGCGCTCGCGCCGGACGGCAAGGCCGTCGTCTTCGAGGCGCTGGAGCCCACCGGGACGGGCGGCACGTCCCAGCACGTCCTGTGGGTGGTGAACCGGGACGGCGGCGGCCTGCGACGGCTGACCGACGGTGCGGCCGACGAGACGCACCCGACGGTCTCGCCGGACGGCAGGTGGGTCGCGTACGCGTGCACGGGCGACCCTGCGCACACCCAGGTCTACCTGCGGCCGTTCGCCGGCGGCCCCCCGACCAGGATCACCAACGTGACCAGCGGGAACGCCGTCGACCCGACCTGGAACCCGCTCGACGACAACGAGCACCGCAACCAGATCGTCTACACCTGGGACCAGGGCGACAAGGGCCGGACGCTCATCCTCACCTCGCCCACCGGCGGGGAGAAGGCCTTCTTCCCCGGCACCGGCTCGACATGGAGGACCGGCTCGGCCTCCTGGCTGGCCGACGGCACCGGCGTCCTCTTCCTCAGCCCCGACCCGGCCACCCCCAACCCCCCGGCGGATCCGTCGCAGCCGCCGGTCGTGCACCTCTACCGCGCGCCGACCTGCGACTGCACCGCGCCCCAACTGCTCTACAGCACCGATCGGTTGATCGCGACGCCGACGTGGCTCGGCACCCAGGCCGAGGGTGGCCCCGTGGTGGAGCAGACCAGCGCGTCCGCCGCCAACGTCGCCGACCTCCAGGACGTCCGCCCCGACGGCGCCGATCCGCGCGACCTCGGCATCAGCGTGCTGAGGGAGGACCCTGCCGCCGACACCAACACCAGCACCGACCCGGCGGCCGACCCGCTCTTCCACCCCCGCCCCGGCTACGACCCCTGGTACGAGCGGCAGGCCTACACGCCCGACGGCCGCCAGATCGTGGTGACCCGCTACGAGGACTCCCCGGCCGGCCGGATCGAACGGATCTGGATCGTCGACGCCGACGGCTCGAACCCGCACCCGGTGAACCTGGCCGGGCGCCGCCCGGGCGACCGCGACACCGACCCCTCCCTCTCGCCGGACGGCAAGCTGATCGTCTTCAGCCGCAGTTCCCCGGGCAGTGGCCAGACGCCCGCGCGGCCGGGCCGGATCCTGATCGCGGACGTGTCCACGGGCGCCGTCGTGGGCGCCGTCGACCCGCCGGCCGGACAGCAGGGAGCCTCGGACGGCGAGCCCTTCTGGTCCCCCGACGGCAAGCTGATCGCCTTCTCCCGGACGGCCGTGGTCGACGGCAACGCGGGCAACCTGCACGTCTGGACCGTGCCCGCCGACGACCTCACCCGGCAGAGGGACCTCAGCAAGGCGATCTGCCCGGGCAACTGCAACGTCATCGACGACAGCCCCGTGTTCTCGCCCGACGGCCGCCGCATCGCCTTCAACCGCAAGGCGGGCGACGGCGGGAACAACCGGCAGGACGGCGTGCTGGTCACCTCGCCCACCGGCGCCGACTGCACGGTCGTCCTGCCCGCCGGGCTCCGCGACGACAAGGGCGCCTGCACCCGCACGCTGCCCGACACCTCCGCCACCGGCCCGTACCAGCCCCGCGACGTGGCCTGGACGGCGAACGGCGCTCAGTTGGTGCTCACCTCGCGCCGGGCGCTGCCGCCCAACTCGCCCGAGGGGCTGGGCATCTACGACGTCGCCGACGGCACGCTCACCCCGCTCGACCGGCGTCTGCCGGGACGCCAGAAGGAACCGTCCGTCCAGCAGTCCGTCGACCTCGGGCTGAAGGCGCCCGCCCGGACCCCCGACGTCCCCGTCGACACCGCCACGGACGTGCCGGTCACCGTCACCAACAAGGGCCCCGCCCCCTCGCCCGGAACGGCGCTCACCGTCTCGGTGCCGACCGGCGCCCGGCTCGGCGGCCTGAAGACCCCGGTCGGGACGTGTGACGCCGCCGCGCTGCGCTGCGAGCTCGGCACCCTGGCGCCGGGCGCGGAGGTCCGGGTGACCGCCACGCTGATCGGCGCCCGCAGCGGGCCGCAGCCGTTCGGCTGGAGCGTCACCGGGACGGTCGTCGACCCGAATCCGGAGGACGACTTCGCCGAGACGGTCCTGCCGGTGCTGCAGGCGCCGAGCCCGACGCCGACGCCGACGCCTTCGCCCACGGCAACGCCGACGCCTTCGCCCACGCAAACCCCGACGCCGACGTCGCCGGCTCCCGCACCGCCGCCCGGCTCGACCGAGCCCCACGGGCAGCCGGGCCCGCAGCCGGCGGCCGGCCCCGGCGTGGCCGTCGCCGCCCAGCCGGACCCCGGCTACGTCGGCGGCCACGTCACCGTGACCTACACCGTGCGCAACAGCGGTCAGGCCCTCGCCACCGGGCTGCGCCTGTCCCTCGGGCTGCCCCCGGGCGTGCCCACCGAGGCGCTGCCCCCGGGCTGCCGGGCGGGGACCTGTGCGCTCGCCGACCTGCGGCCCGGCCGCAGCCAGGTGGTCCGCGTGGTGCTGTCCCCCGTGGCGCCGCTCGACACCACCGTCACCGCCGAACTCACCACCACCGGCACCGACGCCGCACCGGGACCGCACCGGGCGAGCACGCCGCTGCGCATCCTCCAGCCCCGCATCGTCGCGGTGCCGCCGATCGGCAAGCCCGGCTTCGTCACCTCCGTCCGCGGCGTGGACTTCCCGCCCGGCGCGCCGGTGCGGTTCACCTGGCAGCCCGGCATCACCGCCTCGGCGGCGCCCACCTACCCGCGGGCCGACGGGACGTTCGCCGGGCAGCTGCTGATCCTCCCCAAGGACGAGACGGGCCCGCGCACCATCACCGCCGACGGTCCCGGGTTCTCGCCGGTGACCTGCCCGTTCCTCGTCGTGGAGGGCAGTATCGGCCCGCCGGGGGAGGTGGAGCGGCGGTGATCGGCGTGATCGCCCCGTTCGCGGGGGAGGCGGTGCGGCGGTGATCCACGAGGTCGACGAGGCGTTGCGCCTGTTGCTCGCCGAGGCCGGTCTGCCGGAGCGCGGTGTCGAGGTGGTGTTCGACGCGCCCACGCGGGACCTGGCGGCCCGGCGGGTCGCGCCGACGGTCGACGTGTTCCTCTACGGGATGCGCGAGGACACGGCCCGTCGGCAGGCCGGCGCCGCTGCCGAGTACGACGAGGAGGGGGTGGTGGTCGGCCACCGGGCCGCGCCCCGCTGGTTCGAGCTGGCCTACCTGGTCACCGTCTGGACCAACCGGCCGCAGGACGAACACCGGCTGCTGGCCGAGGTGCTGCAGTGCCTGACGGCCGTGGACGCGCTGCCCGCCCGGGTGCTGACCGGCACGCTCGCCCGGCTCGGGCTGACCGTCGGCCTCGACATCGCCGGGCGCGACTCGGGCCTTCCGTCGGTGTCCGACGTGTGGTCCGCGCTCGGCGGGGAGCTGCGGCCCTCGATCGACCTGAGAGTGCTCGCCCCGCTGGCCGGCGCGCTGAGCCCGGCCGGACCGCCCGTCACCGAGGGGCTCGTCGTGCGCGCCGAGGACACCACCCGGGACCACCCGGCACCCGCCGGGCACCCGGGCCGCCGACTGCGCTACCGCGGCGGCACGGACCCGGGCCCGGACGGCTTCGCCGCGCCGCGGGAACGCGGGCTGCCGCCGGGCCGCCGGCCGCGTGGCGGGACGCGGTGAACCCCCGCGCCGGGGTGGCTCCGGCTCACGTCCCGTCGCGAGCCGCGTCCCAGCCCCCGGCCGACCACCTGTGGGAACGGCTGCACCGGGTCGAGCAGCGCGTCCGCACCGCCGTCCACGAGCGCCGCGCCGCCGACCCCGACCCGGACGACCCCTACCGCGGCCAGTACCTCGGCCCGGAGGCGGTCGAGCGGATCCTGGCGGCCTCCGCCGCGACGGGCCGTGGCGGCGACCGTACGGACCCGCCGCCGCCCGGCTCGCGGCTCGCCCGGCTCTGCGCGGCCTTCGGGCTGCTCCCGGTGGACCTGGACCTCCTCCTGGTGGCCCTCGCGCCCGACCTCGACACCCGCTTCGAGCAGCTCTACGGCTACCTCAACGACGACCTGACCCAACGCCGGGCGACCATCGGCCTGGCCCTCGACCTGTGCGGACTGCCCGCCGCCGGCGCCGGCCGCCTCCGGTTCTCCGTGCGGGCCCCGCTGATCGCCGGAGGCCTCCTGGAGATCACCGAGCCGGAGCGCCCGCTGCTCTCCCGCCCGCTGCGCGTGCCGGACCGCGTGGCGGCCCACCTGCTCGGCGACGACGAGCCGGACGACGCACTCGCCGGGCTGGCCCGCCGGGTCGCCCCCGGCACCGGAGAGCCCGTCGACCGGCTGCGCTCGCTCGCGGCGGACGGCGGGCTGGTGCACCTCCTGGACCGGAGCGGCCACGCCGGCCCCCTGGCGGTGGCAGCCCTGGCAGCCGACGGACGTCCGCCCCTGGTCGTGGACGCGGCCGTGCTGGCCGCCCGTCCGCAGGGCGCCGTCGTGCGGGTGCTCGCCCGCGAGGCGCGCCTCGGCGGGAGCGGTGTGGTGCTCGGCCCGCTGGACCGGCTCGAACCCGAACGGCCCGAGCGTGCCGCCCTGTTGCGCGAGCTGTGCGCCGCGCTCGCCGGCGTCCCGCTGATCGTGCACGGCCCGCAGGTGTGGGACCCGGCCTGGGCCGACGAGAGCCCGGTGGCCGTCACCGTCCCCCCGCCGGACGCGCACGGGCTTGCCGAGCAATGGGCCCGCGCACTGGGAGGCGTGCCGGAGGAGGACGAACCGAAGCCGCTGAGCGAGGAGTTGGCGGAGGCCGTGGCAGCCTACCGGCTCGACCGCGACAAGCTGCGGCGGGCCGCCGCCGTGGCCGCCAGGACGGCGGCGGCCGAGCAACGGCCGGTGCGCGCCGACGACGTGCGGGCCGCGGTCCGGGCCCAGAACGCGGCCGGTCTGGCCCGCCTCGCCCGCCGGATCGAGCCCGCGGTCGGCTGGTCCGATCTGGTGCTGCCGCCGCCCACCGAGGGTCGGCTGCGGGAGCTCGTGCTGCGGGCCCGCCACCGCGACCAGGTGCTCGGGCAGTGGCGGATGCGCCCCGGCGGCGGCCGGGGGAACGGCGTGATCGCCCTGTTCGCGGGGGAGTCGGGCACCGGGAAGACCATGTCGGCGGAGGTGGTCGCCGCCGAACTCGGCATGGAACTGTACGTCGTGGAGCTCTCCACCGTGGTGGACAAGTACATCGGCGAGACCGAGAAGAACCTGGAACGCGTCTTCACCGAGGCCGCCCAGGTCAACGGCGTCCTGCTGTTCGACGAGGCGGACGCGCTGTTCGGCAAGCGCTCCAAGGTCGAGGACGCCCACGACCGCCACGCCAACCTGGAGACGGCCTACCTGCTCCAGCGAATGGAGTCCTTCGACGGCATCGCCGTCCTGACGTCCAACCTGCGAGCCAACCTCGACGACGCGTTCACCCGGCGGCTGGACGTCATCGCGGAGTTCCCGCTGCCGGACGAGGCGCAGCGGCGCCTGCTGTGGGACCGCTGCCTCGGACCGTGGCTGCCGCGCGGCGACGACCTCGACCTGGACTTCTGCGCCCGGAACTTCGAGCTCACCGGCGGCTCCATCCGGGCCTGCGCGGTCTCCGCGGCCTACCTGGCCGCCGGGACGGGTGCCCCGCTGGGCATGGCGCAACTGGTCGCGGCGGTGGTCGGCGAGTACCGCAAGCTGGGCCGGCTGGTGCTGGAGAGCGAGTTCGGGCCGTGGCTGGGCGTCCTCGGGGACGCCGGGCACGGCTGAGCCCGCCCGGGGCGTCCGGGCCGGCTGTGCCGTCTGCGGCGCTTGTGGCTGCCCGCCGGGGACAGTCCTCCCTGCCCCCGGTCCGGGACCGCCGGACATGTCCCCGGGCGCCGCGCGGGCAGCAGACTCGGGGGCGACCGACCGCCACCCGAAGGAGCGCGAATGCCGTCGTACCTCACACCGGGCGTGTACGTGGAGGAGGTCCAGTCCGGTGCCCGCCCGATCGAGGGCGTCGGCACGGCCGTCGCCGCGTTCGTCGGCTTCGCCGAGGCCGGCCCGTTCCACGAGCCCACGCTGGTGACCAACTGGGACCAGTACGTCCAGCGGTTCGGCGGCTTCACCGAGGGCACCTACCTCGCGCACGCCGTGTACGGCTACTTCGCCAACGGCGGCGGCTCGGCCTACGTCGTCCGGGTCGGCGACCCGGCGCGGCGGGCCCCCGGTGTCGTGCCCGGCCCGGTGGCGCCGCCGCCCGTCGCCGTCTCGGGCCTCCTCTTCTCGGCCCTGCCCGGCGCGGGCGGCGACGTGTCGGTCGAGATCGCCGACGCGGAGGGCGAGAACGTCCCCGAGGACCGGTTCCGCGTGCTCGTGCGCAAGGGCGCCGAGGTCGTCGAGACGTACGACGTCTCGACCCGCCGGAACACCAAGGGCTACGTCGTCACCCAGCTGCGCGAGTCGAAGCTGGTCGCGGTCGCCGAGCAGCCCGGCGCCGCGCCGAGCCGCCCCGAGCGCCTGACCCACGCCCTGGCCGCCGCTCCGGCACCCGCACCGGCCCCGGCCCCGCCGGCCCGGCTCGACCCGGCCGAGTACGTCGGCGACGCCGCGGCCAGGACCGGCTTCTCGGGCCTGGAGGCGATCGACGAGATCACGATGGTCGCCGTGCCCGACCTCATGAGCGCCCACCAGCGCGGCGACCTCGACGACGAGGGCCTGCGGACGGTGCAGCTGGCGGTGATGTCGCACTGCGAGCAGATGGGCGACCGGATCGCCGTCCTCGACCCGCCGCCCGGCCTCAACGCCCAGCAGATGCGCACCTGGCGCAACGACGAAGCCGGCTTCGACTCCCGCTACGCCGCGCTCTACTACCCGTGGATCAAGGTCTTCGACCCGGCCACCGGCCGGAACGCGCTGGTCCCGCCGAGCGGGCACGTCGCCGGGGTGTGGGCGCGCAGCGACGCCGAGCGCGGTGTGCACAAGGCGCCGGCCAACGAGGTCATCCGGGGCGCGGTCGACCTGGAGATCCGCCTCAGCAAGGGCGAGCAGGACCTGCTCAACCCGATCGGCGTCAACTGCGTCCGGGCGTTCCCCGGGCGCGGCATCCGGATCTGGGGCGCGCGGACCCTCTCCTCCGACCCCGCGTGGCGGTACCTGAACGTGCGTCGGCTCTTCAACTACCTGGAGGAGTCGATCCTGGTCGGCACCCAGTGGGTGGTGTTCGAACCCAACGACGACCGGCTGTGGTCCAGCATCCGCCGGAACATCACCGCGTTCCTCACCGAGGAGTGGCGGCGCGGCGCACTGTTCGGCCAGACCGCGGCCGAGGCCTTCTACGTCAAGTGCGACCGCGACAACAACCCGCCGGAGTCGATCGACCTCGGACAGGTGATCTGCGAGATCGGGGTCTCGCCGGTGAAGCCCGCGGAGTTCGTGGTGTTCCGGCTCGCCCAGTTCTCCGACAGCACGAGCCTCGTCAACGAGTGACCGGCACCGTCGGCACCTACGGGAATGGGAAGGTGACAGCACGCCATGGCTGAAGGCGATCCGCTCTCCACACACATATTCGGCGTCCAACTCGGCGGTTACAACGTCGAGTCGGTCAAGGAGGTCAGCAACCTCACGGTCGAGCAGGACGTCGTCGAGTACAAGCAGGTGACCCAGGAGGGCAAACTCATCGTCCGCAAGCAGCCCGGTGCCCGGCTGCCCGGCGAGGTGACGATCACCCGCGGCCTCGACAAGAGCAGCGCGTTCACGAACTGGATCAAGGAGACCCTCAACAACGGGGCGATCAACACCGCGCGCCAGAACCTGACCATCGAGGTCAAGGACACCACCGGTGCCACCCTGCGCCGCATCCAGCTCACCAACGCCTGGGCGAGCCGCTGGGAGGGCCCCACGCTCAGCGCGGGCGAATCGAGCCCGGCGACCGAGACCGTGACCATCGTGTTCGAGGAGATCTCGGTCGAGTGAGGCGGAAGATCGGTCTGGACGAACTGCTGGAACGGGCGCCCGCCGCCCAGCAGGGCGGCGCGCCGCAGCAGCAGGTCCCGGGACCCGTCGGCGCCCGGGAGCGGGCGCCGCACAGCGAGTTCGAGTTCGAGCTGCCGCTCGGGTACGTGGACGACGAGGGCACCGTCCACCGGTACGGCACGATGCGCCGGGCCACCGCCCGCGACGAACTGATGCCGCAGATCGACCTGCGGGTCAAGGAGAACCCGGCCTACCTGAGCGTCGTGCTGCTCAGCCACGTCATCACGCGGCTGGGCGACATCACCGACGTGCACGCCGGCGTCGTCGAGCGGATGTACGCCACCGACGTGGCGTTCCTCCAGGACCTCTACCACCGCGTCAACAGCGAGGGCCACACCCGCGCCGCCGTGACCTGCCCGCACTGCGACGGCGCCTTCGAAGTCGACCTCGCCGGTGGGCGCCTGGGGGAATCGTGACGTACGCGCCTGCTCGGCTGCACGAGGAGATCGCGTACATCGCCTACCACTTCCACTGGCAGCGCGAGGACATCCTCGACCTGACCCACCACGAGCGCCGGCAGTGGGTGCGCGAGATCGCGCGGCTCAACACCCGGATCAGCGAGGGTGGGTGAGGGGCTGATGGGTCTGCGGGACCGGTTCGGGCGGCGACGGGGAGATGGTCCTGAAGGGGGCGCGGGGGTCGCCGCCGCTGCTGCCGGCGGTGTCGAGCGGCGGCGCCCGGCGTCGGGGGACGGGGGATGGCGCGAGGTGGCGCCGTTGGTCCCGACCCTGGGCGGGGCGGCGCGTGGCGTCAGTGACGGTCTGAACTTCCGTGCCAGGCTCGCCTCTTGGCAGGATCCCTCGCTGTGCGGGCCGCTCGGGCACGCCGTCCTCCCGGGCGCTCCCGTGGGGATCCTGCGGGCGGTGGCGGTACCGGGCTCCCCGTCGACGGTCGGGGGCGCGGACGAGCTCGTGCTGCCGGACGT
Source organism: Kitasatospora sp. NPDC048722 (assembly GCF_040650235.1). Classification (NCBI taxonomy): domain Bacteria; kingdom Bacillati; phylum Actinomycetota; class Actinomycetes; order Kitasatosporales; family Streptomycetaceae; genus Kitasatospora; species Kitasatospora sp. NPDC048722. The sequence continues at coordinate 37,025 of NZ_JBEZGX010000050.1, read as the reverse complement.
GTGGGGCGCGGGCGCGGCGGAGGAGCCGGGGCAGCCGAGGGATGCCCGGCCGGCTCAGCGGCTGCTTCAGCGTGCTGTCCCGGTGCGGCGGCTTCCCGCACGGGCGGTGCAGCGTGCGGTGCGGGCGGGTGCGCCGGAGCGGCGGGCCGTTCCGGAGGGTGCCGACGCCGGTGGCGTGTCGACGTCCGGCCTGGTGCCGGGTGTGCGGGAGTCGGCTGTGCCGACGGCCGGCACGCCCGCGCCGGGTGCCGGCACCGTGCCCGAGCGCGGGAACGACGAGGTGCGCTCGGTCGGCGGTGCGGTGCGGCTGCGTCCCGTCGGTGAAGCGCTGACTGTCGCGCGGCGTCCCCGCGGCCTGTCCGTGCGGCCCGTCGCGGTCGTACGCGGTTCGGGCGGGACACCGGAGGCCGTCGGCGAGCCGTCGAGCCGGGGCGGGGGCGGGCCGCGACCTGCGGCTGCTGCGGGCAGCGAGGCTGCTGCTCGTTCCGTGCCGGCGCCGGAGAGGCAGGCCGAAGGGCCGGTCCAGCGTGCCGCCGTGCCGGGCGAGGGCGGAGCTGCCCGCCCGGTCCTCGGCGAGCCCATGGCGTCGCTGCCCGCGAGCGCCGCCCCTTCGGCCACTGCCGCTCCGCAGGCCGTGTCGGGCGCGCCGGCCATGCCCGTGATCTCCGCTGATACGGGACGCACCGGCCCGGTGGCGGGCGCACCCGCGGAGGCCCCCGACCGGGGCGGCCCGGTGCCGTCGCGTTCGCGGGGTGGGGCGGTCCGTGAGGTGTCTGTGCCGGGTGTGCCGTCCGAGGTGCCGTCGCGTTCGCGGGGTGGGGCGGTCCGTGAGGTGTCTGTGCAGCGTGCGCCGTCCGGGGCGCCGTCGGGACGGTCCCGGCCCGACCCGGTTCCCGCTCGCATGCGAGGGGGCTTGGGCGCGCCCCTCGACGCCTTGCCGCCGACGGCCGCTGCGCCGGGTGACGCTGCCTCGCCGCCCGGTGGGCGAGGGCCTGTCGGGCGAGTTGGCGGGAGGGCGGCGGAAGAGGGCGCGCCCGCCGCTGCGGCCGCGCCGGGCGGCACTGCTCCACTGCTCGGTGGGCGACGGCCGGTCCGGCGGGTCGTGGGCCCGGCTGCGGGGAAGGCGCTGGAGCGGGGCACGGCGGCATCCGGCGAAGGACTGCCCGTACAGCGTGCCGTCGACGGCACGACCGGGATGGCAGCAGGCCTACCTGACGACGAACGGCCGGTGGGCCGGGACGGCCGGGTCGCCGACGGCCGACGCGCCGGTGACGCGGACGTGACGGGTGGCTCGACCGTCCGGCCGTCGACGGCCCCCGCGTCCCGGCCCCGTGACCGGTATCCCGTTCCGCTCGGAGACGCCGCCGGCCCGGCGGCTCCCGCTGTGGTTCCGGTTCGTCCGGTCGGTGGCGGTCGCGCTGTGCAGAGAGACGCCGAACCCGCAGGCCCCAGACGAGGGTTGCTCAGTGCTCACCGCATGACCGTCGCCCTCGTCGGGCCGTCGGCGACGACCGGCGGCACCGCTCCCGCCACTCCCGTCGCAGCACCCGCCCCGCCGGTGGTTCCGGCGGCCTGGCCCCGTGCGCTCGGGGCGCGGACCGGGGCCCAGGCGGCGGATTCCGCGAACGGCCGGACCGATCGACCCTCCTCGCAGGCGAGTTCGGTGCGGCGGGGCGACGCGGTGGCCGTGCAACGTTCGCGGTCGCGAGGCTCGTCGGAGGACAGAGAGGAACGCGTGGCAGTCGATCGCCCCTTGCCATGGGAGAGTTCGGCCTCGTCCGGGGCCCCCGGCCGAACGGCGCCGACGGTCGGCCGGACAGCTGCGAATGACGCGGCCGATCCGGGACGGTCGTCAGGCAGGCGCGGGATCGCTGCGGCGGTTCAACGGTGGCGTTCCCGACGGTCGTCGGGACCCGGCGGCAGGACGGCTGTGCAACGACCGGGCTCCGTGCGCTCGTCGGAGCACGGCGACGATCGGCCGGCGCTCCCGGGGAGCTCGACGCTTCCCCTCGGGGCACCGGTCGTAGCCACACCTGCCGCGCTGCCGCTGAGCACCGTCATGAGCACCCGCGAACCCGCCCCCGCACCGCACCCGACGCCCACCGGATCCGGTCCGTCGTCCGCTGCGGTGACCGCCCGGCGCCTTCCGCTGGTCCGGCCCGTGCCCGTCGCGGCCCCGGTGCTCCAGCGGCTGCCCGCCATTGCCCGGATCCCGCAGCCCTCCCCGGCGCAGCCGCCCGCTGCGCCGCCTCAGCCCGTGGCGCAGCGGACCCTGCCGGCCGCGCCCCCGCCGCCCGTCTCGGCGCAAGCGCTCCAACGGGTGGCCGCGCAGGCGGGTCTGTCCGGGGTGCCGCTGACCGCCGTACCGGCGCGGAAACCGGCCACCGTCCAGGCCTCTGCGCCGTCGCCGTCCCAGGCGGCCCCACCCGAGGCGGCCCCACCCGAGACGGCCACCCCCGGTCCTGCCGACCTCGACGACCTGGCCCGACGCCTCGTCGAACCGCTGGGCCGCCTGCTGCGCACCGAGCTGCGCAGGGGCAGGGAGCGCGCCGGGAGGCCGTACGACATGCGCCGCTGACCGGGGACGGCAGCAGGCCGGACGCAGGAAGCAGACCGCCGGAAGCACCAGGGGACGGGAACGGACCGATGACCGACAACATCTTCGCGAGCAGCGTGTTCTTCAGCCTGACCATCGGCGGCAACGACCTGGGCGACTTCGCCACCTGCTCTGGGCTCGGCGCCCAGGTGGAGATCGAGCAGTACGCGGAGGGCGGCAACAACGGGTTCGCGTGGCAGCTGCCGGGCCGCATCACCTGGTCGAACATCACGCTGACCCGCGCGGTCACCGCGGACACCGCCAAGATCGCGCGCTGGCTGGGGGAGATCGTCCGGAGGGTCGAGCCGAAGGACGGCGAGATCGTGGCGCTGCGGCCGGACCTGAGCCGGATCGTGGGCTGGCAGGTGCTCGGGATCGTCCCGGTGCGATGGGAGGGCCCGTCCTTCGACCCTTCCGACTCCCAGGCCGCGATGGAGACCCTGGAGATCGCCCACGCGGGCCTGCGCCCGTCCTGACACGTGGCCCGAACCCGTCCCGTCCACCAGAGGAGCAGCAAGGATGTCCCCCGCGGTCCCCGCGAGCGTCACCCGGGCCCAACTGACCATCATGGAGCCCCCGTCCACGGTCGGTGCCCAGCCCAGCGGGGTGATCGCGCGGCTTCCGCTGCAGTTCAACCCGGCGACCCTGGTGCTGCGCAAGACGACGGAGTGGCGGCGCACACCGTCGCGGATGGCGGGGCAGTCGGCGCTGCCCGAGTTCGTCGGCAGCGGGCCGCGGTCGCTCTCGCTCGACGTGTTCCTCGACTCGACGGCGACGCACGACAACTCGGTGGAGCGGGCGGTGGAGCAGCTGATGACGGCGTGCGTGCCCACCCCGACGAGCCTGGCGCGCAAGACGCCGGCCAGCCCGTGGATCCGGCTGGACTGGGGCACGTTGAAGACGACCTCGTTCAACGGGGTGCTGACCGGCCTCTCCGTCACCTACACGCTCTTCGACGTCGACGGCAATCCGCTGCGCGCGGTCTGCTCGCTCACGATCGACGAGGCCAGCGTCGACCCGGCCGGCCAGAACCCGACCTCGGGATCGCCGGAGGCGCGCAGCACCCACCGGGTGATCGCGGGCGACACGCTGCCGCTGCTCGCCTGGCGCGCCTACGGGGACGCGACGGCCTGGCGCACGATCGCGGAGGCCAACGACATCGACGATCCGCTGGTCCTCGTTCCCGGCGCGGAGCTGATCGTGCCGGGGACCGACGAACTCACCCGGGGAGGGCACGCGTGACGACCCCCGAGGCCCGGGGCGGCCGCCCGTTCGCCGCGGATCCCGTCGTCGAGGCGCCGGGGCCGCTGCCGCCGGCCTGGGCGGCGCAGCTGGTGTCCTGCGACATCGAGGAGAGCGTCGGCCTGCCCGACACCGCCGTCCTGACCTTCCGGGACGCCGACCACGCCTTCCTCACCGCGACCGGGATCACCATCGGCACGAAGCTGCGGGTGTCCGTGGTCACCGTGCAGGGGCACACCCAGGTGCGGCTGTTCACCGGCGAGGTGACGGCGCTGGAGCTGGAGGTGGACACCACCGGCTCGTACACCGTGGTGCGGGCGTCGGCGGTCACGCACCGGCTGATGCGCGGGCGACGGGTGAAGGCGTTCCGGAACATGACGACCTCCGACATCGTCCGCGAGGTCGCGGCGGGCGCGGGCCTGACCTGCGGGCGGGTCGATTCCTTCCCGGTCGTCCACCAGCAGCTCTCCCAGGCGAACGTCCCGGACTGGGACTTCCTCCAGTTCCTGGCACTGGAGAGCGGCGCGCAGGTGCGGGCCGACGACGACGGGCGGCTGGAGTTCGTCAGGCCCGAGCCCGCGTCCGGGGCGCCGGCCCCCTCCACGCCGGCGCCGCAGAGCCCGCTGGTCCTGGAGTACGGCCGCAACCTGCTGGAGCTGCGCGGCGTGCTGACGGGCGGCGCGGGCGCGGACACCGTCGAGGCGCGCGGCTGGAACGTGACGACCAAGAGCGCGCTGGTCGCCGCCGAGCCGTCGGTGACCTCCCTGACGGTGCAGCCGGGCATGAGCCCCTCGGCGGCGGCCTCCGCCTTCGCGGGCCCGGCCCGGCTGACCGTCGCCGACACCCCGTACCGCACCCAGGCCGAGACGACGGCCGCGGCGCGTTCGCTGGCCGCCTCGGTGGCCGCCGGCTTCGGCGAGCTGGAGGCGGTCGTCGAGGGCAACCCGCGGCTGCGGGCGGGCACCGCGGTCGCCCTGGGGAACGTCGGCGCCGCCTTCTCCGGCCGCTACACCGCCACCGGGGTGCGCCACCTCGTCGAACCGTTCCGCGGTTACCGGACCACCGTCGTCGTCAGCGCGTCGCCCGACCGTTCCCTGGCCGGGCTGGCCACCGGCGGCAACGCGCCGCCGCGCGGGCCGCGGATGCCGGGCCTGGCCGTCGCCGTCGTCACCGACGTCCGGGAGCCGGGCGACGGGCGGCGCGGCTGGGTGAAACTGAAGTTCCCCTGGCTGGACGACAGTTACGTCTCCGACTGGGTGCGCACCGTGCAGTGGGGCGGCCACGGGGGCGGCGGCGTGGTGAGCCCCGAGGTCAACGACGAGGTGCTGGTCGGCTTCGAACAGGGCGATCTGGACAGCCCCTACGTGCTCGGCGGGCTCTACAACGGCGTGGACCGGCCCTCGCCGCACGACGTGCCGCTCGTCGACGCGGCCGCCGGGACGGTCAACCGCCGCTCCGTCGTGTCCCGTTCGGGCCACCGCCTGGAGCTGCTGGACGTGCCGGGCGGCCGGTCCGGCGTCCGACTGGCAAGCGGGGACGGGAAGTTGGAGGTCAAGCTGGACCAGCAGAACGGCGAGATCGTGCTCACCGTCCACGGCGCCGGCGGCGCGGGGGGAAGCACGGTTCGCCTCTCCTCCTCCGGCATCACCCTCGACGCGGGCACCGGAGAGGTGAACGTGCGCGGCGGATCGGTGACCGTTCGTGGGACGACGGCCGTCACGGTGGACGGCGGGGCCGAAGCGGTCCTCAAGGGGGCTTTCGTGCACATCAACTGACGGAGCGTCGTGTCAAGGAAAAAGGCCCGCCGGATCCCGTCGGGCACCCTCGGATTGGAGACCGCACATGCCCCCCGCAGCCCGGACCGGCGACCCCACCGATCACGGCGGCGTCCTCGCCACCCCGCCGCCGGGCGCCATCGCCGTGGAGACCGTGCTGATCGGCGGCCGGCCCGCCGCGGTGGTCGGCAGCCTGCACGCCTGCGTCCCGCACGTGGAGATGGGCCCGGCCAACGTCGTCGAGCCCCAACTCGGCACGGTGACCCGGGGAGTGGTCCTCATCGGCGGCCTGCCCGCGGCCCGCATGGGCGACAAGACGACCTGCGGTGCCGCCGTCACCTCCGGGGCGTTCGACGTCCTGATCGGAGGCGTCGCATGACCGGCAACTTCATCGGCCGGGGCTGGGCCTTCCCGCTGCGCGTGAACGCCACCGGTGGCATCGGCATGGTCGACCGTGACCGGGAGCTCGCCGAGGCGATCCGCCTCATCCTCGGCACCGCCCCCGGCGAGCGGCCGATGCGCCCGGAATTCGGCTGCGGCATCCACGAGTACGTGTTCGCCCCCGGCGACAGCACCACCGCCGGACGGATCGCCCGCGAGGTGCGCATCGCCCTCGAACGCTGGGAACCGCGGATCGAGGTCGACGACGTCGCGATCGCCTTCGACAGCGTCGACGAGGGCACGCTCTACATCGACGTCCACTACACCGTGCGCGCCACCAACGACCGGCGCAACCTCGTCTTCCCCTTCTACACCATCCCGGAGTCATCGGACGCCCTCGACGGGAGCGTGCGCTGATGGCCCTGCCCTCCCCGAACCTGGACGACCGCCGCTTCCAGCAACTCGTCGACGAGGCCAAGCGGTACGTCCAGCAGCGCGCGCCCGAGTGGACCGACCACAACGTCTCCGACCCCGGCGTCACCCTCATCGAGACCTTCGCCTACCTCGTCGACCACCTGCTCTACCGGCTCAACCGGGTGCCGGAGAAGAACTACTCCGCCTTCCTCGACCTGCTCGGCATCCGGCTCTTCCCGCCCGCGGCCGCCCGCGCCGACGTCGACTTCTGGCTCTCCGCCGCGCAGCCCGAGACCGTCCTGCTGCGGGCCGGCACCGAGGTCTCCACGCTGCGCACCGAGACCGACGAGGCGGTGGTCTTCTCCACCGCCGAGGACCTCCCGATCGTCCCCAGCTCGCTGGAGCGCCTGGTCACCCTCTCCGCCTCCGGGGAACAGTCCGACGCCACGGACCGGCTGGCCGACGGGACGGACGTGCCGTGCTTCCAGCCGCGCCCGGAGGTCGGCGACGCGATGCTCTTCGCGCTGCCCGCCGTCGTGCCCCGCTGCATCCTGATCGTCCGGCTCGACAGCCGGGTGGAGGGCGTCGGCGTCGACCCGCGCCAGCCGCCGCTGGCCTGGGAGGTGTGGGACGGCGCGCGCTGGACCGCCTGCGAGACCGGCACCGACACCACCGGCGGCCTCAACCGGCCCGGCGAGGTCGTGGTGTTCGTGCCCGCCGGTCACACCGCGTCGGTCGTCGCCGGGCGCCGCGCCGCGTGGCTGCGCTGCCGCGTCACCGAGCCCCGGGCCGGCCAGCCGTTCTACTCGGAGTCGCCGACCGTCCGCCGGGCCGAGGTGTTCACCGTCGGCGGCACCGCGACCGCCGTCCACGCCCAGACCGTCACCGGCGCGTCGCTCGGTACCTCGGAGGGCGTCGCCGGGCAGCACTTCCGGCTCGCCCGGCCGCCGGTCCTGCTCGACGGCGAACCGCCCGTCGTCGAGGCCTCGGCCGGCGACGGCTGGCAGCGCTGGACGGTCGTCGAGCACTTCGGCGAGTCCTCCCCGGCCGACCGGCACGTGATGCTCGACGCGACCACCGGCGAGTTCCTCTTCCCGCCGGCCGTCCGGGAACCCGACGGCACCCTCCGCTCCTTCGGCGCGGTGCCGCCCAAGGGTGCCCACCTCCGGGTCCCGCACTACCGCACCGGCGGCGGGACGGCCGGCAACGTCGCCCGCGGCACGATCACCGTGCTGCGCAGCTCCGTCCCGTACATCGCCCGGGTGGACAACCGGGAGGCGGCCAGAGGCGGCGTGGACGGCGAGACCGTCGAGAACGCCAAACTGCGCGCCCCGCACCAGCTGCGGCTCCAGGAACGCGCGGTCACCGCGGGGGACTTCGAGCTGATCGCCCGCCAGGCCGCGCCGTCCGCCGCCCGGATCAGCTGCGTGCCCGGCGGTGGCGGTGCGGGCGCGGTCCGTGTGCTGGTGGTGCCCGACGCGGTCGCCGACGACGGCGACCGGCTGCGCTTCGAGCAGCTGATCCCCGACGAACAGGTCCTGGCCGCCGTCGCGACGGCCCTCGACGAACGGCGGCTGATCGGCACCAGGATCGCCGTGCAGCCGCCCGTCTACCAGGGCGTCACGGTGGTCGCCCGGCTCACGACCCGCTCCGCGGACCCCGACCGCGTTCGCGACGCGGTGCTCGCCACGCTGTACCGGTACCTCAACCCGCTGCGCGGCGGCGCCGACGGCACGGGCTGGCCGTTCGGGCGGGCGGTCCAGTACGGGGAGGTGTTCGCCGTGCTCCAGCGGGTGGCCGCCGTCACGGGGGTCGAAGAGCTGCGGCTCTTCCCGGCCGACCCGATCACGGGACGCCGGGGCGCGCCCGCCGAGCGGGTCGAGGTGCCGGCGGACGCGCTGGTCTTCTCCCACCAGCACCAGGTGGTGGTCACCGCGGTGGCGCCCGCCGGGGAGGGCGCGTCGTGACGCGTGCCGCCGTCCCCGGTCTGCCGAGCCCGCACCCCATCGGTGAGCTGCTGCCCGCCCTCTTCGCCGACGACGACCTCGCCCAGCGCTTCACGGCCGGCCTGGACACCGTCCTCGCCCCGGTGTTCGCGACGCTGGACAACCTGCCCGCCTACTTCCGGCCCCGCCTCGCGCCGGCCGACTTCCTCGACTGGCTGGCGACCTGGGTCGCGGTGGACGTCGACCCGTCCTGGCCGGACGAGGTGCGCCGCGCGGTGGTCGGGCGCGCGATGGAGCTCCACCGCTGGCGCGGCACCCGGCGCGGGCTCGTCGAGCGGCTGCGGCTGGTGCTGGGAGCCGGGGCCGAGATCACGGACGGCGGCGGCGTCTCCTGGTCGACCGTTCCCGGCGTCGCCCTGCCGCCCGGCGGGGATGGCGAGGTGCTCGTCCAGGTCTGGCCCCTGAGTGGTGCGGAACCGGACGCGGAGCAGGTGCTGGCCGTGGTCAGGGCCGGCTGCCCGGTCCACCTGAACTGCCGGGTGGAGATCCTGCCCGGCCCACCGGGGCTGCCCGGACGAGCGGAGGGCTGACGGATGCCGGTGTGCCCCGAGTGCGGGACGGCCAACGGAGAAGGGGACGACTTCTGCGGCAACTGCGGTGCGTACCTGGGCTGGTCGCGCAGCGCCGCGGCGAAGCCCGCGCCCGCGCCCGAGCGCGCGCCCGGGACCACGCCTGGGCCCGCGCCCGAGACCACGCCTGGGCCCGGTCCCGCGCCTGCCGAGCCCGAGACCGCCCGCACCGAGTCCACCTGGCGAGCGGTGTCGCGAAGGGTGACGCGTGCGAGGAAGGAGCAGCCGCCCGCCCCGCAGGCGGAGGCGCCGCCGCTACCGGTCCCCGAACCGGTCCCCGCCCCCGAACCGCCGCCGACCGTCGAACCGGAGCGCACGCCGACGCCGGATCCCGCCCTCGCTGCCCCTGCCCCTATCCCTGCCCCGCAAGCCGACCCGGTCGCCGTCGAGCCCGCCAAACCCCTCCCGGCCCGCCCCGTCGTCCGCCCCTCCGCGGCCGACGAGCCCTCCGACGGCCCGCCCTGCCCCCGCTGCGGCACGCCCAACCTGCCCGACCGGCGCTTCTGCCGCCGCTGCGCCGCACCGCTGACCCCGATCGCGGCCGCACCGAAGCTGCCCTGGTGGCGCACCCGCTGGCCGTTCCGCCGACGGGCGCGGATCGGCGGATCGGGCAACGCGCTGCGCCGTACCATCGCGCTGCTCGCCCTGGCCGCGCTCGTGACCGCGGCGATCCTGCTGTACCCGGCCGGCCGGCGGGCCTTCGAGGACGTGCGGGACAAGCTCGGCAGCACCGCCCCGATCGCCCCCTCCCGCACCACGGCGAGCGCCGTGGTCGAGGGCCACCCGGCGGCGGCCGCCGACGACGGCCTCACCAACACCTACTGGGGAGCACCCGCGATCGGGGACTCCATCACCTTCGACTTCCGCACCCCGTACCGGCTCGTCGACCTGATCGTCCACACCGGCGGCACCGCGGACCCGCAGCACTTCCAGGAGCAGGCCCGCCCCCTCGTCCTGGCCCTGGACGTCACCTCGTCGGACGGCACCGTGCACCGCCGGCAGGTCACGCTCAACGACCAGCCCGGCCCGCAGACCGTGGCGACCGGGATCAGCGACGTCACCCAGGTGAGGCTCACCGTCCAGGAGGCCGCCGGAACCGCCCCCGGCCGTCCCATCGCCCTGGCGGAGGTGGAGTTCTTCAGACGCGCCTGAGCGCCGTCGCGCCACGTCCCTTTCAGGGCTGGAGCGTCGGGGCGACGAGCGCCGGGACGCTGGACTGCTCCTTGTCGAGGGCGGAGATCAGGTACGTGCCGTCGGGCTGGCGCTGGAGCCGCACGTCCGCGGTGATCCCCATGGGCATCCTGGACCAGCCGTCCTCCGCGGCGAAGGCACAGGTGATCGGGACCTCCAGCTCGACGACATCGCCGGTGAGGTCGCTCGCCCGGGTGTGGCCCTCCGTGGGCGAGGCGGTCGCCCGCATGACCACCGACCAGCCACGGTGTGCGGTCACCTCGTCCGGCCACACCACGCCCTCCAGTGAGCAGGCGTTCAACCCGCCACCAGCGTCGGCCAGTTCGCGCGTCAGGTAGCTGCGGACCCGGCCCAGGACGGCCGTCGGCCCGGTGTCGCCGCGGGACGCGTCGAAGGTGCCCGAGGTGACCGCCCAGGCGATGGCGACGGACTCCGCGTCGCGCGGGTCGACCGTCAGCGGCGGCGTCTGCGCGGCCGGCCGCTCCGTGGACGGGGGTTCCGGCTTCGTCGAATCGGCCCCCGGACGTGAGACGAAGCTGTAGCCGGTCGGGGCGACGGCGACCGCCGTGCCCGGGATCGGCTGGTAGTCCTGATCCTCACAGGGGTTGCACCGGACGCGCTCGCCGAACCCCTTGCCGTAGTCGGTCTCCCAGCCCCTCCCGAGGGTCGTCACCACGGTGCCGCGTTCCTGCCGCACCCCGGAGACGTGGAACGGGCGGTCGCCGTCCTTCAGCGTCCAGGTGCGGTGCTTGCCGTCGACCGAGCCCTCGACCGTGACGACGTAGTCGTAGCTGTGCAGGGCCGCGAGCACGGCGAGGCTGACGATCTCGGGCTTCCCCTGTTCCAGGTAGAGGTACTTGTCGGTGAAGTACGGGGCGAACGACACCGGTCCGGCCGCCGCGATCAGTGCGACCGGGTTGGGGGAGTCCAGGTCGACCCCCATGTCGATCTTCTTGCCCTCGCCCTGCCCGGAACAGTTCACGATCGTGCCGGGCAGCGGGTCGCGGGGCGCGCCGACGACGGTCGCTCGCACCTGCTCGATCGCCACGGTGTGGCCGTTGCCGACCAGCGAGATCGAGAGCGGTGACGCTCCGACGTCCGTACCGCCCTGCGCGTGCGACCAGGCCCGGGCGGCACCGCAGCCCGTGACGGGCGGAAGGTCGGTCGGCCTGACGGCCCTCGGGACCACCGCGGTCGTGCTGCCGTCGTCGTGTTCGGGGTCGTAACGGGCGCTCAACTCCGGCCCGCCGCCTCCGCCCGGCGCGTGCAGCACCCAGTACGTCGTCCCCGCCCCCGCCAGGAGCAGCACGCACACCACGGCCACCAGCAGCCGTCCGCGCAGCCGCCGCCGTCTCGGGCCCAGCGGCACCGACACGGTGCCGCCCATGAAGACGTCGCCGTGAACGGTGCTCCCGCTGATCTCGTTCCGCGTGTCACGCTGACCGTCCAAATGACCCACCCCGTCCGACGGATCCGCGTCACCCACAGTGCGGCGTCGGCCGGGCAAAGGGAAGACCCCGTCCGATCCGCCGGTGCCCCGTCGGGCGAAAATCCGGGGTCGTCCGCTGTTTCGTCTGCTTGGATGCGGCCATGAGCACAGCGGGCCACGGGAGTTCGGCAGGGGACGCGGCGGCCGGCATGACGGCGTTCCGTGACGCGGTCATCGGGTGGGCGGCCGGTGGGCCCGGGGCGGAACGGGCTCGTGAGCTGGCCGGGCGGTTGTCCGTCCGGACGGTCGTGCTGCTCGAAGGGCCGAGCGATGTCGCCGCCGTCGACGCGCTGGCGGCCGGCCGGGGGCGGGATCTCGCGGGGGAGGGGGTCTGCCTCCTGGCGATGGGCGGGGCGATGAGCGTCGGGCGGTTCGCCGGGCTGCTCGGGCCGACCGGGCTGGGGCTCCGGCTGACGGGGTTGTGCGACGAGCAGGAGCGCGGATACTACGACCGCGGCTGGGCGCGGGCCGGTGCCGATCCGCAGGACGTCTTCGTGTGCGCGGCGGATCTGGAGGACGAGCTGATCCGCGCGCTGGGTGTGGACGCGGTGCGCGAGGTCGTGCGGGAGCAGGGCGACTCGCGCACGCTGGAGGTGTTCCTGCGCCAGCCCGCGCAGCGCAGCCGCACCGCACAGCAGCAGTTGCGGCGGTTCTTCGGCACGAAGAAGGGGCGCAAGATCCACTACGGGCACGTCCTCGCCGAGGCCCTCGCGCCGGAGCGCGTGCCCGCCCCGCTCACCGGGCTGTTCGCCGCCCTCCCGACGGCAGGGACCCCGACGACCTGACCCGACGGCAGGTCGCCTCGGCACTGCGGCGGACGGCCGCGAGGTCCGCCGGGTCGACCTCCCCGCGAGCAGGCCGGGAGGGCGGCCCTATGCTCGCGCCGTGACCCTGTACTTCGATCCCACGGCGGCCCTCGGCAAGGACCGCGAGGCGTTCCGGGGCCGCTGGGAGGACCGGCTCTGGCTCAACGTCCCCGGGCCCTTCTACGGCGGCGGGACCGACAACTGCTGGACGGGACGCGTCTCCGCGCCCGAACACGTCCTCTACGGGGGCACGTACCTCGCCGAGTACGTCTACCGCCAGCCCCGGACGGCGGCGGAGGCGGTGCGGCTGGCCGAGGCGGCCGAGTGCGATCCGTTCCTCGGGTACGGCTGTGACGGGGACGCGCACTGGACGCCGGACGCGGTTCGCGAGTGGTGGCGTGACCGCGGCCGGATCACGCGGTACCTGGCCGACCAGGACTGGGACGAGGTCGACTGGGCGCAGCAGGGCGTTGCGGCCGCCGTCCGGGAGTACGCGTCGTACATCGACGGGGGCCTCGCGGGGGACCTGCGGATCTACCTCCACTGGCTGGAGGAGGGCAGGTCCCCCGTGCCCGGCGAACGGCTGCCGGAGTTGTAGCGATCCTGCCTCGGCCCGGCTCAGAGCCGGAGGTGCGAAGCGCCGTTGAGGTCGAGGACCGTGCCGGAGGCCCACGTGGCCTCCGGGGAGGCGAGGTAGAGGACGGCGGCGGCGACCTCCTCCGGGGTGCCGACCCGGCCGAACGGGCTCTGCTCGCGCAGGGCCCGGCCGGACGGCCCGGTCAGGCGGTCGGCGACGCGGTCGGTGGCGGTGAACCCGGGGGCGACCGACGTGACCGCGATGCCGTGCGGGGCCAGGGCGACCGCGAGGGACTGGCCGAGGGCGTGCAGGGCGGCCTTGCTCGCGCCGTACGCGGGGTGGTCCGGCTCGCCGCGGAAGGCGCCGCGCGAGCCCACGTGGACGATCCGGCCGGGCGCGCCCCGGGCGATCAGGTGGCGGGCGACGCAGTAGCCGAGATTGGCCGCGCCCAGCAGGTTGACGTCGACCATCCGGCGCCAGACCCGCTGCCAGTCCTCGTACGACACCTCCGCCACCGGGTGGGCGTTGGCCGCCGAGGTGGCGACGGCGGCGTTGTTGACCAGGACGTCCACCCCGCCGAGCGCGTTCTCCGCGGTCGCGGCGATCCGCTCGGCCGCGTCCGGGTCGGCGAGGTCGCCGCCGACCACGATGTGCCCCTCACCGGGCAGGGCCGCCAGAGTGGCCTCGGCCTGGGCGGCGTCCGAGCCGTAGTGGACGGCGACGCGGTCGCCCCGGGCGGCGAAGGCGTGGGCGACGGCCCGGCCGATGCCCCGGGAGGCACCGGTGACCAGCACGCCCCTCGCCGGGCCCGCGGGGTTCATCGGGCTCATCGGGCGAACATCCGAGACTCGTCGCGGAACGCCTTGAACTCCAGGGCGTTCCCGGCCGGGTCGTGCAGGAACATCGTCCACTGCTCGGCCGGCTGCCCGGCGAAGCGCAGCGTCGGCTCGATGACGAACGCGGTGCCGGCCTCCGTCAGCCGACGGGCGAGCGCGTGGAACGCCTCGGCGCCCAGCACCAGCCCGAAGTGCGGCACGGGGACGGCGTGGCCGTCCACGGTGCCGTGCCCGGGGGCGTCCGGGCGGGGACCGGCCGCGAGGTGCGTCACCAGCTGGTGGCCGTGGAAGTCCCAGTCGACCCAGTGGCCGGTGGAGCGGCCCTCCGGGAGGCCGAGCACACCGCCGTAGAACGCGCGGGCCCGGGCCAGGTCGTCGACCGGGACGGCGAGATGAAACGCAGGACGGGTCATGACCCCACCTTGATCCGTGGCATGTCCGGATGTCAACATTCGAACATGACGGATGAACTCCTGCGGAAGGCGGCCCGGCGCGGGCTCGCCGACGAGTGCGCGGACGCGGTGCGCGACGCGATCTTCGAAGGGCGCTTCCCGCCCGGCGCCCCGCTGCGGGAGGTCGAACTCGCCGATTCGCTGGGCGTGAGCCGCGGCGCCGTCCGCGAAGGCCTCGCGCAGCTCCAGCGCGAGGGGCTGATCCGCACGGGCTGGCACCGCCCGACCACCGTCGTCGAGGCCACGGCCGTCGACGTGGAGGAGGTCTACCGGGTCCGCGCCGCCCTCGACCGCCTGGCCGCCGTCACCGCGATGCGGCGCGCGACGCCGCAGCAGCTCGACGCGCTCGACCGGCTCGTCGACGAGATGGCCGCCGAACTCGCCGCCGGAGCCGGCGTGCCGCGCCTGCTCGCCCTCGACATGGCCTTCCACGACCGGATCTACGAGGCCGCCGGCAACCGCCGCCTCACCGAGGCCTGGCAGGCGGTGCGGTCGCAGGTGTTCCTGTTCCAGCTGCAACGGGTGACCCTGGCCCGCGGCCAGTACCGCGCACTGGTCGTCGACGAGCACCGCGAAATCGCCCGGCTGCTCCGGGCCGGCGGCGCGGAGGACGTGCTCGACCGGCTCGCCGCGGAGCACGTGGACGTGGCGCGGCGCAGCTTGCTGGCGCTGCTCCCGGAGGCCGCAGACCAGGAGTAGGCGACCGTGCGATCCCGCCGGACGGGGGTTGAGCCGGCCTCAGCCCCGGGAGGTGCTCAGCGCCAGGCGCGGGCACGCGCGCACGGCACGACGGACGTGGGCGCGCAGGCGGCGCGGGACGGCGGCGTCGAGCTGGACGGGGTAGCCCCACTCGTCGAGGGCGATCAGCTCGGGGAGGAGCTCGGCGCACTGGCCGTGGCCGGTGCAGGCGATCCGGTCGATGCGGAGTGCCTGGCGGTCGGGGCTGGTCATCTCCAGTCCTCCGTCGGGGTCGCGGGCGGAACGGCCAGGGCCGCGGTGCGGTGGCAGGAGCCGTGGCTCAGGTGGTGGTCGACGTCGGCGCGGAAGACGGCGAGGGCACTGGCGGCGAGCCGGGCGGCGCCGTCCGGGTGCCCGCACGCGCCGCGGCCGGGCAGCAGGCCGACCCGGTGGCGGAGCCGGTCCAGGAGCTCGGGCGTCGCGCGGCCGTCGGCGAGCGCGGTGACGTCCTGCGCGACGGCGGGCAGGCCGAAGCGGCACGGTCCGCATTGCCGGGCCCCGTTGGCGGCCAGGTAGGCGAGGATGCGCGCGGTCTCGGCGAGCGGGCAGGCGTCCTGCGGGAGGGCGGCGATGACGCCGGCGCCGGGTGCGGCGTGCGGGGCGAGGCCCTCGCGGTCGAACGGCCGGCGGAGGGCGTGCGGCAGCGGCAGCCACGTCCCGGCGAAGCCGCCCACGAGGACCGCCTGGAGCGGCCGTTCGGCACCGCCCGCCTGGCGGAGCAGCGTGCCGAGGGGTGTACCCGGGTCGGTTTCGAGGACGGCCGGGCGGCGGACGGCCCCGGTCACCGTGACCAGGACGGTGCCGGGGGAGGCGGCGGTGCCGGCCCGGCGGAACCACTCGGGTCCGTGCCGGGCGATCAGGGCGAGGTGGGCGAGCGTCTCGACGTTCTGGACGAGCGTGGGCCGCCCGCGCACGCCCTTCTCGTGGGTGTGCGGCGGTGCGGTCGTCGGACGGGCCGGGCCGCCGTCGAGCCACTGCACGAGGGCGCTGGACGCGCTGGTCACGTAGCCGTGCGGGGCGGCCTCCACCCGGACGGGAACGGGGTCGAGCCCGGCGGCCCGCCGCTCGTCGACGGCGGCGGCCAGGGCGCGGAGTTGCTCGGGGCGGGTGCGGGGCACGCACAGGTGGACCCGGTCGGCTCCGACGGCGCCGGCCGCGAGCACGGCACCGTCCAGGACGAGGTGCGGGGAGACGTCCAGGAGGGTGCTGTCCTTGCTGCTGAGCGGCTCGCTCTCCATCCTGTTGGCGACGACCACCGCCCGGCCGCGCCAGCGGCGGCGCTGCGCAGCGACGGCCCGCAGCTTGCGGCCGGTGGGGAAGCCGGCGCCGCCGCGGCCGGTCAGCCCGGCCTCCTCGACCGCGGGGATCAGCGCTGCGCCCGCCCGGGGCGCGGGGCCGTGGTGGGCCAGGTGCGCGGCCAGGTCCAGTGGTTCGCCGGTGGCACCGAGCAGCCTCGGGACCGTGTCGAGCGGGGACGTGGTCACCGGGCTCCTCCGAGGGCGGACAGGGAGAACACGGCGGCGCGGTGGGCCCAACCGGGCTGCAGCGGACCGGTGGTGAGGAACACGGCGGCCAGCGCGGGTACGGCCACGGCGGCGAGCGCCCCGCCGGCGCGGACGAGGAGCCGGCCGGGCCCGGCCCGGTACAGCCGCCACCACACGGCGGTCACGACGGCCACCAGGCACGCGGTGTACAGCCCGAGTTGCAGTGGCAGGCGGGTGTCCGAGCCGGTGCCCGCGGCGTGGAACAGCGCGACCGGCCAGGCCGCGTACGCGAGCCAGTGCACCACCTTCCACCGGGCCCGTCCGATGCGCAGGCGCAGGGCGCTGGTGACCAGGACGGCGAGCAGCAGGTCGAACGCGACGGCGCCGAGCCCGAGCCACAGCGGCCGGTAACCGCTGCCGAACGGCAGGACGGCGGCGGCCCAGCCGAGGTGGACGTACGGGTCGACGATCGCGGTGACGATGTGCAGGGCGAGGAAGACGACGGCGAGGACGGCGACGTTGCGGTGGAGCAGACCCACCTCGAACCGCCCGAGCCGCCGGGGCACGGCCCGCCCGCCGACGGCGACGCCGAGGGCGGCGGTCGCGGTGAGCAGGACGAGCGCGACGGTGCCGCCCGCGCGGGCCGCGTACCAGAGGGGGTTGGAGGCGAGCGTGGTGACGGGGTTCATCGGCGGGCTCCGGCGTGCTGGTCGGGCGGTCCGACGAGGCAGTCCGGCCGGGTGCTCGTCGCCGGGCTCCCGCAGGCTCCCGTGGGCTCGTCGGGCCACGCGCCGATGCGGGAGACGGCGCCGTCGTGGTGGACCAGGCGGGCCGGGAGGCCGGTGGCGGCGAGCCAGTCGGGGGCGGCCGGGCCGAGGACGATCGCCGCCGTGCTCGCGGTGTTGGCGTCCACACAGGTGGCGGCGGCCACGGTGACGGTGTGCCAGTGCGGGGCGGCGGGGTGGCCGGTGGCCGGGTCGACGACGTGGTGGACGGTCCGCCCGCCGCGTCGCCACGCGCGGACGGTGGTGCCCGAGGTGGCGAGTGCGCCGGAGGCGATGGCCACCACCGGACCGGGTGCCGTGGCGGCCTGGTCGTCGGCGAGGCCGACGGCCCAGCCACCGGCGGGTGCCGGGCCGGCGGTGGCGAGGTCGCCGCCGAGGTTGACGAGCACGCCGCTGCCGGTGGCGGCCGCGATCCGTTCGGCGGCCAGGTCGGCGGCGAGGGCCTTGGCCGTCGCGCCGAGGTCGAGCGAGGTGCCGCGCGGCACGAGGACGCGCCGGGCCCGCGGGTCCCACGCGATCCTCCGCCGGCCGCTCGCGGGCCGGGCCACCGGCAGCGGCACGGCGTCCTGGGGCCGCAGGACGGCGAACGTGCGGTCGTACCCGAGCCCGATCACGGCCCGGCCGACGGTGGGGTCCACGGCCCCGTCCGTGAGCTCGGCGGCGCGGAGCGCGGCCTGGAGGGCGAGGGCGAAGAGTTCGCCGACCGCCACCGGCCGTCCGGCGGCGGCGTTGACGCGGCTGAGCTCGGAGTCCGGGCGGAAGCGGCTGCAGGCGCGGTCGACGGCGGCGAGCTCGTGCCGCAGGATCCGCTCGGCCTCGGGCAGCGCGCGGTGGTCGACGGTGAGCACGGTCGCGGTGGTGCCCAGGGCGGGGAAGCTCGTCGTACCGCCGTGGGTGGCGTGGCGGCGGGTCACGAGGCGCCGGTCGTGGTCTGCGGCGGCTTCGGGGTGGCGGCCGGGGGCTGCGCCGGCGGGGTGAGCGCGGGGGCGGCGGGGGCGGTGTGCTTCGGCTTCGGCGCGGGCGTCGGCGTGGACACGGGTGCCGGTGCAGGCGCCGGTGGTCCGGACGTGACGTCGGCGCGGGGCGTGGTGGCGCTCGGCACCGGGGCGTCCGCCGGGGTGTCCGAAGGGGACGGCGCATCGGGAACGGGCGCGGGGGACGACGGCGCCTCGGCGGAGGGGGACGCGGGGGCCGGTGCCGCCCCCTGCGCCGGCGGAGGCGCAGCGGAGGTGCCGGGCGCGAGGGCGGCGTAGGCCAGGCCCAGCGCGGTGGAGCCGGTGGCGGCGGCCACGACCGTCCAGCGGGTCGCCGTCGAGACCCGGCGGATCCCGTGGTCGCGGCGCCGGATCGCCGGGTCGGGTGCGGGGTGGGCGCGACGTTCGGCCATGCGGGCGCTCCTCGTGGTCCGGCGGGCTGGTTCGGCGGGCTGGTCCGATGGGCTGGTCAGGCGAACCACGATCCGTCCGCAGGTGCGTGGGACCTCCTCACAACCCGTTCAGGACCGGTAAAGATCACCTCCGGCGAAGATCACGATGACGTCCGGTCGGCGTCCCGCCGAAGCGGGAGGTCGAGGACGACGGTGAGCCCGCCGCCCGCCGTGTCCTCCAGCCGGATGCCCCCGCCGTTGGCGGTGATCAGCCGGTGGACGATGGCGAGGCCCAGCCCGGTGCCGCGGGCCTTGGCGTTGCCGAAGCGGCGGAAGGCCTGGTCCCGCGCCTCGGGGGTCATGCCGGGGCCGTCGTCGACGACCCGCAGCCGGACGCCGTCCGGACCCCGGGTGCGGTCGACGGTGACCGTGCCGCCCTCGGGGATGGCGTCGAGGGCGTTGGCCAGCAGGTTGTCCAGGACCTGCTCCAGGTGGTCGGGCCCCAGCGACACGACCGGCCCGCCACCCGCGCCCCGGAACGTCAGCCGGATCCCCTTCTCCTGCGCGACCGGCTCCCAGGCCGCCACCCGGTCCGCCGCGACCTCGTCGACCCGCACCGCCACCGGCTTCGGCACGGTCTGTTCCGCGCGCGCGACCGCGAGCAGTCCGTCGACGAGCCGCGAGAGCCGGCCCACCTCGTCCTGGGCGGAGACCAGCAGCTCCGGCGCGCTGTCCGGACCGGCGGTGGCCAGGAGGTCGAGCCGCAGCCGCAGGGCGGCGAGCGGGGTGCGCAACTGGTGCGAGACGTCGGCGACGACGGCCTGGTGGCCGTGGATCAGCGCCTCCGTCCGGGCGGCCATGGTGTTGAACGTGGCGGCGAGGCGGCGGACCTCCGGCGGGCCGCCGGTGACGTCGGCACGCTCGCCCAGCCGGCCCTCGCCGAGGTGCCGGGCGGCGGTGTCGAGGGTGGTCAGCGGGCGTCCGACCCACCGGGCGAGGCGCACCGACAGGAGGGCGGAGGCTGCGACGCCGGCGGCGGCGACCAGGCCGATCCAGGCCCAGGCGACGGTGATCCGGTCGTCCAGCGGGTCGGTGGAGCGGGAGAGGACGACGGCGCCGGTCGGCTGCCGGAAGGAGCCGACGGGCTCGGCGGCGAGCAGCCGCCCGTGCGCCTCGCGCGGCGCGGGCTCCTGCCCCTTCAGCGCCAGGCCCGCCAGCTGCGCGGCCGGACCGGCCTGCACCGGGCACGGGGTCGCGCCGATCGGCTGCCCGTGCGCGTCGAGGACGGCCGCGCAGTCCCCGGCCTTCGCCGCCTCGGCGAGGTCCGTGACCATCCCGGCCGCCGACTCGTGGTCCGACAGGTGCTCCTCCGCCGAGGCGGCGATCACCCGGGCGGCGGCCTGCGTCTCGTCCCGGAAGGCGAGGCGTTCGCGTTCGGTGATGGACAGGCCGAGCGGTACCGCCGCCGCGGCCACCAGCACGACGGAGAGCACCAGCAGCGCGAGTACGATCCGGCGGGTCACGGCGTCTCCGCGACCTCACCGAGACGGAAGCCCCGCCCGTACGCGGTCTCGATCAGGCCCGGCACGGCGAGCTTGCGGCGCAGCGCGGCCACGTGGACGTCGACGACCTTGGTCGGGCCGTACCAGTGGGCGTCCCAGGCGCTCTCCAGGATCTCCTGGCGGGTCACCACCCGGCCCGGGTCGGTGGCCAGGCACGCGAGGATGTCGAACTCCTTGGGCGTCAGGGCGACCTCCTGCCCGTGCACCGTCACCCGGCGGGTGCGCCGGTCGACGGCGAGCGGCCCGTGGCGGACGGGCTCCTGCTCGGACGGTCGGGTGCGGCGCAGCACGGCGCGCAGTCGGGCCAGCAGCTCGGCGAGGCCGAAGGGCTTCACCAGGTAGTCGTCGGCGCCCTCGTCCAGGGCGAGGACGCGGTCCGCCTCCTCGCCGCGCGCCGTGACCGCGATGACCGCCGCGTCCGATCGCTGCCGGATCCGCCGGCACACCTCGACGCCGTCCAGGTCAGGCAGGCCGAGGTCGAGCAGGAAGACGTCGGGGGTGGGGGCCGTCAGGGCCGCGCGGCCCGTGTCGACGCTCTCCGCGCGGTAGCCGGCCTGCCGCAGGCCCCGTACGAGGGAATCCGCGATCACCGGGTCGTCCTCCACCACCAGCACCCGCAGGGAGCCGGTTTCCGCCGCACTCATCTCGTTCCGATCGTCTCCGTGGCCCGCGGCGGCCCGTTCCGCCGCCCACCGCCATACTGCCTGGTGCGCGGCGGACGCTCAGAACCCCGGCCGGGGCGTGCCGGTCCCGTCGGCGCCCGGCACGCGGTGGTGTCCGCCGTGCGGGCGGGCGACGTGCTGCGGCTGCTCACCGTTCCACTGACCGGCCAGCGCCGGGCCGTACAGGGCCAGCGCCGTACCGGCGGCCAGCCCGAGCGCCACCACCGACCACCGCCGGGCGGCCCCGCGCACCGGGGCGGCCGCGCGCCGGGCGGCCCGCCGCTGCGGCAGGTCCGCGCCGATCAGCCGGGGCAGCCGCCAGACGTACGCGAGGACGTGCACGCCCGTGACGGCCGCCCAGCACCAGAAGCACGCCTTGTGCAGGAAGAGCACCGGCAGCCCGAAGGCGTCCCGCCCGCCCAGCGCCAGCGTGCAGCCGGTGGCCAGGACGGCGGCGGTGAGGAGCACGACCAGCGGGGCCAGCAGCCGCAGCGGTGTGGCCGGTGGCCCCTGGCGCCGGTAGGCGGGCGAGCCGGCGTAGTAGCGCACGAAGCGGTACCCGGTGACGGCCACCTTGACCGCGACCGGCCCGATCAGCGCGAGCCCGATGACGAAGTGCCAGGTGAGCAGTTGGTCGAGGAAGAGGATCGTCACGCCCTGGGCGGCGAAGAGCAGCAGGAGCAGCGCCCCGACGAGGGCGGTGAGCCGCCTGTTCCCCTCCGGCCCCGAGTCCGTGACCGCGATCCCGTCCGACGTGTCCTTGCCACCTGTTCCGGACACCCGCCCGCCCCTTCGCCCGATTCACCGTCCGCCACCGTCCGCTGGCGGACCGACAACGGGCAGCAGTCTGCCGGAGCACTTCCTAAGAACCGGTGAAGCCCCCTCACCGCGGACTGGAGCAGGCCAGGGGGAGGGGGAGGTCGACGAACGACGGGCGAGTCGCCGGTGGCATGGCCCTCTGCCGGGAAGTCCTCATCGACCAGGCACGCGTACTGGGTGGTGACCACCCCATCACCTTCTTCACGCGCAGCGACCTCGCGGCCGCGTATCTCGAAGTGGGCCGCATCGTCGATGCCGTCACCCTGTTGGAAGAGCTTCTCGCCGACGAGGAAAGCGTCCTGGGCCCGGATCACCCCCAGACGGTCGTCACCCGTGGGATCCTCGCTGCCGTCTCTTCGGAGGGCGGGCACGGGTGTGACGTCGAGTGCCTGCCGACCGGACAGGCCCGCCCCGAGCGGCCCCGAAAACCCTTTGCCCGTACGGGCGGTGCGGACGGAAGCTGGTGCCATGCTGGGATTCGTCCGGACCGACGACGACGCCCTGGTCGCCAGCCTGGGCGATCCGCAGCGCGCGGTGCCCGCCTACCGGGAGCTGCTGCGGCGCGGCGCCGGGTCGCGCGACGCGATACGGGCGGGGCTCTCGCACGCCGACGCGGCGGTGCGGGAGGGGTGTTGCCGCCTCCTGGACCACATGGTCGACGTCGAGTCGATGGGGCAGCTCATCGCGATGGCCGACGATCCGGACGCCTCGGTCAGGATCGCCGCGTTCCACGCGCTCGCGTGCGACCGCTGCAAGGGGGACGTCTGCGCGCCGGGCGCGGACCGGGTTCTGGAGCCCGGGCTGCGGCACCTGGCGTCCGATCCGGATCCGCGGGCGCGGGCCATGGCGGCCGAGCTGGTCGGCAGGTTCGTCCATGACGACGCCCGCGCCGCCGAGGCGCTGCGGGCGTCGCACGAACGGGACCCGAGCCCGGCCGTGCGGAAGAAGGCGGGCTGGTACGTGCCGGGTGGGCCGATCCACGAGCGGACCCGCCGGGCGGGCGCCCGGTAGGAGCCACCTCGCGTCACGCGCCCCGGGCCTCCTCGGCGGTCGTGCCCACGAGCGGCCGGGACAGGCTGTCGGCCGTGCCCGGTGGCCGGTTCAAGCGGCGGACCAGCGGGTTGACGGGGAGCGTCGCCGCCAGGGCGGTCATCAGGAGGACGGTGAAGAGCCGGTCGCCGATGATGCCGAGGTCGCGGCCGAGCGTCAGGATGAGGACCTCGCTGAGTCCCTTGGTGTTCACGAGGACGGCCAGCGTCGTGGCCTCGCCGCGCGGGACCCCGGTGAGCCGTGCGCCGAGCCGCGCGCCGGCGTACTTGCCGCCCCACGAGACGGCGAGGAGGACGGCGACGGCGAGCAGGCCGCGCGGGCCGAGGCCGGTGAGGTCGACGGACAGACCGGTCAGTGCGAAGAAGACCGGCACGAGGAGTGCGCCCGCGTGCCGCATCGGGAGCTCGACGGCGTGGCGCAGCTCCTCGGCGGCGTCGCGCGGCATGGCGAGGCCGAAGGCGAAGGCGCCGATGACGGCGTGGACGCCGAGGCGGGACGTGACCCAGGCGGAGAGCAGGAGCCCGCTGCCGGCGATCAGCGGCGCGAGGAACGGGTGACCGCCGGCGCCGACGGGCAGGCGGAGCAGCCGGCGAAGCAGCGGGCGGACGACGAACGCCATCGCGAGGGCGTAGCAGGCGACTTGGCCGAGCGTGAGCAGGACGTTCCCGGAGCCGGACGATCCGGGACCACGGGCGGCTGCTGTCAGGCAGACGACGGCGCACCACGCCGTGATCTCGGTGAGCGCCCCGCACGCGGTGGCCATGGCGCCCGTGCCGGTGGCCTGGAGCCGGTTCTCGCCCACGATGCGGGCCATGACCGACAGGGCGCTCGCGGAGAGGGCGATGCCGAGGAACGCGGCGAACAGCCACGGTGAGGCGGCGGCGCCGAGCAGCCACGGGAAGTGGGCGGCGACAACGGCCGCCAGCGCGAGGGCGAGCGCGAACGGGAGGAGGACGGACGCGGCGGTGATGGTGAGCACCGCCCTGACCCGACCGCTCAGCAGCTGCAGGTCGAGCTCCCAGCCGGCGGCGAACATGAAGAGGACGATGCCGAGTTGGGCGACGACCGACAGGTGCGTGCGCACGTCCGGCGGGACGAGCGCGTCGGTCAGGTGGCCGGGGAGGAGCCCGAGCACGCTGGGCCCGAGGATGACGCCGACCGCGATCTCGCCGACGACGACGGGCTGGCGCAGCCGGGTGCGCAGCGGAGTGAGGAGGAGCCCGATCAACAGGACGGCCGCGATGTCGGCCAGCACGGTCGCGGACGGGGAGGATCCTTCCAAGGTCGAGCGCCTTTCCTGTCCTGGTGCGGGACCTGGCGTCAAGGGCCGTTGGGGCGTGTGCGGCCCCTGCATTATGCGGAAGGAGCGGTGCGTCGACGTCGCAACTCGTGCGTGTCGGGGGCGCTTCGGAGCGCCCGCGTGCCCGGGGCCCTGAGTCGCGCGCCCGGGCGCGCGGCTCTTTGGGTCGGTTCGCCCGGCCGACGGGACCCGTCAGATCGGCCGGGCCGGCGACGCCTCGCGGGCGGCCTGCTTGACGGCGGCGATCAGCTGGTGGCGGCGGGTGCGCAGGTCCGCGGGACGGACGGCGAGGGAGACGCTCCCGATCACGGCGCCGTCCGTGCCGAGGACGGGGGCCGCCAGGCAGGCGAGGCCCGAACGGGCCTCCTCGACGTCCAGGGCGACGCCGGTGCGGCGGATCCGCCGGAGCTCCTCGCCGAGGCGCTCGGCGGAGGCGATGGTGTTGGGGGTGAACCGGCGCAGGCCGGGCTGTTCGACGTAGCGGCGGCGCGCGGCGGCGCCGGCGGCGGCCAGCGCGATCTTGCCGTGCGCGTAGGCGTGCGAGCGCGGGTCGACGCCGACGGCGAGGTCGGCCTGCTCGTCGCCGACGGCCGCGACGGTGCGGACGTCCGCGATGACCAGGCCGTCGCCCTGGTAGGCCACGTAGTTGGCGCAGGCGCGGGTGGCGTGCCGCATCCGGGCGAGGACGCCGTCGATCCCGTCGATCCCGTCGGTCAGGCCCATCTGCCGCTGGAACGCGCGGTGCAGCGCGGAGACCTGGTAGCCGAGGGTGTAGCCGCCGCCGGTGCGTACCAGGTAGCCGCGGTCGGTGAGCGGGGCGAGGAGGGTGTAGACCGTCGAGAGGGCGCAGCCGAGGCTGCGGGCGAGGGCCTTGGCGGAGACCGGCGCGGTCGCCCCGGCGACGAGTTCCAGTACCTCCAGGGTGCGGTCCGCGGCGCGCGGTCCGGTCTGACCGGCCATGGGGTGCTGCTCCTCGTGCTCGTCCTCCGTGATCACTCCAGTGTGCCGGTGATCGGATCGGTCCGATCACCGGCCCCCTCGGTCGGAGCCTTCCGGCTCCCCGGTCTCCAGGCCTCGGGCCTCGGACCCCGGACCTCAGGCCTCGCTGGGCGAGAGTTCGCCCATGAGGTCCCAGCCCTCGCGGTCGGGGAGGTCGACGCTGATGATCTTCGGCCGGGCGGCGATCGCGTGGGACAGCTTCTCCATGGCCGCCCGGAAGTGCGCGGACTCGACGTGGGCCCGGCTCGCCTCGCCGTCGCGGAAGCCCTCCACGAGGACGTACTCGTCGGGGTCCGCCACGCTGCGGGACCACTCGTAGAAGAGGTTGCCCGGCTCGGCGCGGGTGGCCTCGGTGAAGTCGTGGACGATGTCCAGCCACTGCGCGCTGTGCTCGGGGCGGACGGGGAACTTCACGGTGATGAAGATCATGGGAGGCCTCTCGGATCCGGGCGGTCGGTGGGTGAGTGCCTCCACACCGTGGCCGACCGCCCGGCGCCGCGTGAAACGCGTGCCGCCGCGATTCCGGGCGGGCCGGAAAACGAGCGAGGTCGGCGTCCCGGGCCGCTAGGAGCCCGCCCGCGGGCCGCCCAGCCGCTCGAAGGACGTCCGCCACGACCCCTCCGCCGGCCGCCAGCCGTACCCGGTCCGCGCGAGCCCGCCGTCCGCGCCGCGCGCCCAGCGGGGACGCTCGGCGGTCGGCTCGGGTGCGGTCACGCCGAGCGCGTGGGCGAGGACAGGGACCCACGTGTGCGCCGGGGCCGGCTCGTCGTCCACGACGTTGACCGTGCCGCTCGGCCAGTACAGCGCCGCGACCGCCGCCCGGGCGGCGTCCGTGACGTGCAGGAACGACGTGACGGCGCCGTCGGCGGCGAGCTCGCCGCGGCGCAGCCGCTGCTCCATCAGGCCGCCCGGCTCGTACCAGGTGCCGGGCCCGTGCAGCATGCCGTACCGCAGGATGACGGCCTCCGACAGCTCGGCCGCCGCGAGCTCCAGCGCGAGGACGCCGTCGACGGTCGTGGCGCGCGGTTCGGGCGCGCCGGTGTCCAGGGCCTCCGTCTCGTCGGCCGGCTCATCGCCCGGGCCGTACGCCCAGCAGATCGACTGGGCGACGATCCGCGGCACCCGGGCCCGGCGGGCGGCGTCCACCAGGCTGCGGGTGCCCTCGCGGCGGATCCGGGCGTTCTCGGCCGGGCTGCCGCCCGCGAGGGCCGTGAGCTGGTGGACGATCGCGTCCGGCGCCGCCGCGGCGACGGCCTCCGCCGTGGCCCCGTGGTCGAGGACGTCCAGCCGGACCGCCTCGGCCCCTTGTTCGCGCAGCCACGTGACGCCGCCCTCGGACCGGGAGGCGGCCGTGACGCGATGCCCCGCCCGGTGCAGGAGCGGCAGGAGCTGCCGCCCGACGGTACCGGTCGCACCGGCGAGGAAGACGTGCATGGGGTCCACCCTTTCCCTCCCGTTCGGTGCCGGGCCGTTCCGTGCGGACCCTCGATCACCGATCGCTCGTACGATCAAGCTAAGAGCTGAATGGACCGGATCCCCAGACCAATCCAGCGGCGAAGTAGTGGGCCAATCGGCATGCCGACGGGCATGGACTCGATGCCGTGCCGCCGGCGCCTCCCTGAGCCCCGCGCTCAGCGGGTGAGGAGCCCAGCGGCCAGTGCTCAGCGCGCCAGCAGCTGCCGCAGTTGGTCGACGACGAACTGCGGCTCCTCCTCCAGCACCCGGTGGTCGGCGTTCGGCGCCACGGCGGTGGTCACGTGCGGTCCCAGGCCTGGAGGGTTTCCGGCCACCCGTGCAGCAGCACGAGCGCGGGGCCGTGCCCGGCGATCGCGTCGTGGATCCGCAGGCCGTCGCTGACCGCGTAGCCGTCCTTGAAGCCCGGCAGGCCGCCGGACGGGGTGGCGGCGGCCTCGGCGGCGCCACCGGCGGCGCCGAACATCGTGGTCGCGGCGAGCGCGGCGGCGGCCGCGGCGACCGGCCAGCCCGCTGACGCCTCGTCAATCCGCTGGTGAACGGCATGACTTCCCCCGGAGCGAGCGGTCAGGTGATCGTCTTCGCTTGGGGCGCATCGTAGGGCGGCACGTCGACGTCCCGGCCGCGCGGCTGGGGGGAGCTGTGCGCCGCCCGACGGCCGCCCGGTCGGCGGCGCCGCCGGTCAGGACGCACCCGGTGCTCCCCGTGGGGGTGTCCGGCCGGCGCCCGTCCGGTTCTTCGACTTGGCTCGAATCGGTCGCCTCCGCTGGCGTGATCCACTCGTCCGGAGCCGGCCTGCGGCGCCACTCCGTCATGTTCACCCCCTGTACGCGGGCGGGCACCCTGTGGTGACATGTTCGCGTCAAAGCCGGGGTGGGGCCCGGGTCGACCGCACCCGCCCCGGACCCGTGGACGAACGAAAGGGGAAAGCCCATGCTGCTCCGCGTGCTGGCCGCGACGGGTGTCGTGGCAACGCTCTTCGGCTCACCGGCGTCCGGTGGCGACTCGCTCCCGACACCGCCCGACCGGATCGTCATCGACGTCGCGACGGTCAACGGCTCCGGCTGTCCGGTCGGGACGGCCGCCGTCGCGGTCTCGCCGGACAACACCGCCTTCACCGTCACCTACAGCCAGTACCTTGCCCAGGTCGGCGTCGGATCGAAGCCCACCGACTTCCGGAAGAACTGTCAGCTCGACCTCCGCGTGCACGTCCCGCAGGGCTTCACCTACGCGATCGCCTCCACCGACTACCGCGGCTACGCCCACCTGGAGAACGGGGCGACCGGCATCCAGCGGGCCGGCTACTACTTCCAGGGCGACCCGCAGACCGCCTACGGGACCCACCGCTTCAACGGCCCGCGTGACGACAACTGGCAGGCGACCGACACCGTCGACGTCGCCGCCCTGGTCTGGGCCCCCTGCGGGGAGGAGCGCAACTTCAACATCAACACCGAACTCCGGGTGGCGGCGGGCACGTCGGACCCGAGCACCACCACGAGCTTCATGACGATGGACTCGACCGACGGCAGCATCAACACCGTCTACCACCTCGCCTGGAAGACGTGCCCCTGATCCGGTGAGGCGCAGGGTGGTCGGAACGCCGCCACGCTCCGACCACCGTGCGCGCGAGGCCGATCAGCAGGAGATCGTCACGGAGAACGGGCGGTCGTCGTCGGCGCCCGGGGGAGTGGCGGTGCGGATGAACGGCGTGTCGGAGGAGGCGAGGCCGAGCAGGACGGAGGAGTCGCCGGGGCCGGGGTCGCCGAACCGCCCAGGGTGTCGAGGGAGCCGGTCAGGGCCCCGAATTCGGCTCCTTCGGGGCGGGCGTCGGCCTGGAGTCCTCGCGCGGGGCCCAGAACGCGGTGTTCCGTGCCTACCGGTACGCCCCGGAGGAGATTCCCTGGCTCTGAGCGGTCCTCAAGGCCTCGGGGCCCGCGGGTTGTTGCCGCCGCGGGCCCCGGCGGCCGGCTGACGCGTTCCCGTCTGTCGGCTGTCGGTTCCTGCCCGTAGGGTGAGCCTCCGTTCCGCGCGATCGGTGCGGACGACCGGAAGCAGAACCCGAACGGAGTGGTGTGGATATGAAGAACCGTCGGTTATGGACGCGCGTGCTGTCGGCGTTCGCGCTCGTCGCGGCGGTCATCGTGGGCAGCACGATGAGCGGCGCGACGAGTGCCGAGGCCAAGCCTGCGTGGGGCTGGGGCAACGGCCGCTGGGCCTGTTCCGGTGCACCGGTGCCGGCCGGCTGGGTCATCACGGGCTACGACAGCAAGGGCTGCAACTTCGCGGGCTCCTGGTACCAGCAGCCGGTCTCGGACGGGATCTGGACGTGTTCCGGCTCCCCGGTCGTCCCCGGCTACGTGATCATCGCGCACGACCAGCGCGGCTGCAACGGGATCGGCTCCTGGCGGCACGGCCTCGTCCACGACGGGATCTGGACGTGTTCCGGTTCCCCGGTGGTCCAGGGGTACGTCATCACGGACCACCAGCAGAGCGGTTGCGGCGGGATCGGTGCGTGGCGGCACAACGTGGCGCGCGACGGGATCTGGACGTGTTCCGGTTCCCCGGTGGTCCAGGGTTACGTCATCACCGACCACCAGCAGGCCGGCTGCGGCGGCATCGGCGCCTGGCGGCACAACACCGCGCGCGTCGGGCTGTGGACCTGCCCGGGGTCGCCGGTCCCGGCCGGTTTCCGGTCGGCGAGCTACCAGGCCTCCGGTTGCAACGGTCTCGGTGCCTGGGTGCTGGTGAAGGCCTGACGGCCCAGCCGTAATCCGTGAGCCGTCGGCCCGGTGTCCTCCCCTGTGAGGACACCGGGCCGACGGTCGTTCTTCGCGCGAGCCCTACCGCGGGCTGCTGTTGATGATCACTATCCCGAGCAGGATCCCGAAGGCGAGGTTCGCGATCTCCAGCCAGCCGAAGATCTTGGCGCGCCTGGCGTACTTCTCGCGCTGGTACGGGTCGACGGCGGTCCTGGCGCGGTTGCGATTGGTGACCCACAGTGCGATGAAGATGATGTCGAGCAAGACGAACTCCTCCAGGCCGATGGGATGTCGACGATCAGCCGAGGTGGGCGAGGGCCTTCCCGGCGAGTACGGGGTTCGGGATGTCGGCGCTCGTGGAGAGCGACGCGACGTCGTGCCGCGGTTCCACCGCGGTGGAGCCCTTGCGGATGACCACGAGCTCCGTGGAGAGGATCAGGGGACCGGCGCCCGCACCGAGGGGCGACCCCCGGCCCGGCGGGGGCCCGTCCAGGATGGCGGGGCACCGGAAGGGTGTCAACTGAGATGAATGCCAAGGGCGCGCAAATTTAGGGCAGTTGATGATGCGCCGGTTCGCCGCCGGGGAGCCCCCGGCGCACCTGTGCCACCACCGCCGAGCGCGCGAACGCCCGCGACACCGTGACCAGCCAGGCCGTCTCGGCGGCGAGGTCGGCCGCGACCTCGCGCGGCGCGTAGCCCGTCCCGTCCACGGACGGACGGTGTCCGGCGGCCGCCGACTGCAGCGCGGACGCGAGGACGGCCGCCTCCACGACGGCCGCGTCCCCCGCGCTCGCCGCGGCCGCCCACCCGGGCACCCGCGGATCGGCGTGCGACCGCAGCGTGAGCTGGCCGTCGCGGATCTCGATGACGCGCCGGTAGAGCGCGAACTCCGGGTTCCGCAGCGGCCCGCCGAGGCCCAGCACCCCGGCCTCGGCGGTGAGCGAGATCTCCGGCACCGCCGAGTGCAGCGCCGACCACAGCGGTTCGAGCCGCCGGTGGTCCCGCCAGGCCCGCACCCGCCGCGCCGAGCGGGTCAGGAAGGCCGCCCACACCGCGAGCGTCATGCCACCGATGCCGAAGAGCAGCGTGCCCAGCGCGACCGGGGCCGAGAAGGCGTCCTCCTCGATGTCCTGGCGGCCGGTCGTCAGCGTCTGCCACAGCGGCACCGCGCTCAGCGCCGACCAGACGAACCCGCACGCGGTCCCGGCGACGATCAGCCGAAGCCCGGTCCTCGGCAGCCCGGGGGAGACCTCCCCGGCGGACCGCAGGACCGCCAGCCCGAACACCGCGACGCACCAGCAGCCGTGCACCGTGAACAGCGTGTTGACCAGCGTCAGCGGCAGCCGCCCGCCCGGACCGGCGACCAGCAGGGCGCCCTCCGGCCGGGCCCCGCCCGCCACGTACGCGACCGCGCTCACCGCCATGACGACCGCCGAGCCCACCGCCTGGCGCCGTACGGCGGCCGGACCCGACGCGGCCGGCCGCACCGCGTACCCGAGCAGGGCGATCGCGCACTCCGCGCCGAGCTTCAGCTCGTTGCCGAGCAGCGGCACGTACCGCGCGACGGCCTCCCACGGCACGGCGGCCCGGGTGGCCGGGGCGAGTACGGCGATGGCCGTGCCGATGCCGAGGACGAACGCCAGCAGCCGGCGCTCGCCGGGGCGACGGCACAGGCCGCGGGTCAGGACCAGCCGTGCGACGGCCGCCAGCAGGGCCAGGGCGCAGACCAGGTAGTCGACGGTGCTGCTCACGGTGCCGTCCGGTCGGGATCGTCGGGATGGGGAGGTGGTGCGAGACCGAAGACGGTGTCGAAGCCCGTGCCGCTTGCCGCCGTGGACATCGTCCCCCTGCCCGCTCTCCCCACCCGACGGGACTGCCCGGACGCCGATGATAGTGGCGGACTTCCAGGGCTTCCAGGCCACTTGACGGGTGGGGAGGAGCAGGCGTCAGACGGCCGCGAGGGTGGTCCGGCGAGCCCCGCGGACGTCCTGCCAGGCGAAGTAGGCGAGGTTGAGCACCGCCGCCGCGTGGAGCAGCCACCAGCCGGGGCCGAAGGAGAGCGTGATGTACGGCACCAGCGAGGGCGCCACGGGGACGAAGTCGGTGGCCCGCAGCGTCAGATCGGTGGTGAGGAGGCGTATGACGAACGCCGCGAGGCTGCCGTAGCCGATGATCCGGACGGCGAGGTGCCGACGGCGGGGCACGAGGGCGGTGCAGACGAGGGCGATGACGCCGAGCAGCAGCCAGGGCCAGGCCATGAGGATGCCGTAGCGGGTGTCGGGGAATCCGGGGAGGAACAGGAACCCGAGCGCCTTGCCGAGTGATTCGTCGACCGTCAGGTCATGGCCGGCGGCGGTCCTGCCGACGATGGTGGCGCCGATCAAGGGCAGCGCGCCGACGTACAGGGCCAGGACGCCGAGGGGCGCGAGCAGGAACGTCGGGCTCCTTCGCCGTGCCGGGGCCGGAGACAGCGGCGGTACGGGCGGCACGGACGTCGTGGCCGGTGTGGTGAAGGGAGCGGTCGGCGGCGCCGTGGGCGGAGCGGGCGGCTGCTGCAGGAACGCCGTGACCATGGCGGCGGCCTGCGCGCCGGTGAGGCGGTCGTCCGGGGCCTTCGCGAGCAGGCCGTTGATCAGCGGGGCCAGCGGACCGGCCAGTGCCATCGGCGGCGCCGTCTCGAACAGGAGCGCCGCGAGTGTGGCGGCCGGGGTGTCGCGGCGGAACGGCATCCGCCCCTCGACGGCCTGGTAGAGCGTCGCGCCGAGGGAGAACAGGTCGCCGGCCGCGGCGGCCGGGCTGCCGTGGGCGCGTTCGGGCGCGAGGTAGTCGACCGAGCCGATGAACATGCCCGAGGCGGTGAGCGCGGTCTGGTCCTGCTGTACGGCGATCCCGAAGTCGGCCAGCAGGACGCCGCCGTCGTCGGCCAGCATGATGTTCGCGGGCTTCACGTCGCGGTGGACGATGCCCGCCTCGTGCGCGGCGGCGAGCGCGGCGAGGACGGCCTGCGCGACCCGGGCCGCCTCCGTCGCCGGGAGCGGTCCGTCCCGGACGATCCGGTCCTCCAGGGACCGGCCGACGATCAGCTGCATGACCGTCCACGGGAGACCGCCGTCCACCACGACGTCGTGGACCCCGACGACGTTCGGGTGGTCGCGCAGCCGGGCCGCGTGCCGCGCCTCCCGCTGGGCGCGGACCAGGCGCTCGTCGTGCTCCCCGGCCGAGGCGGCGGGCGGCAGCTGGACCTCCTTGACGGCGACGTCCACGCCCAGCACCTCGTCGTGGGCCTGCCACACGCTGCCGAACCCGCCCGCCCCGAGGCGCCGCACGAGCCGGTAGCGCCCGCCGACCAGCCGCCCCTCCCGCGTCGTCCGGTCGCCACCGCCGACGCCGTTCCCGCTCTCCGACACCGTCTCCCCGTTCCCGTGCACGCGGTCCGCCGCAGGGTCCGGGACCGGCGATGGTGCCGGACCCGCGCTGCGGCGGCGGGCCGTCGGACCGGCCCGGGCCACGATCATCCCAGCCGGGCGCCGGCCGGGGCCCCCGGGGGTCCGGATGGTCCGGACGGGCCGCGGTGTCTCCAATCGGCGGCCGGCCGGAGCACCAAAGTCCCGGTCAAAGGTGTGGGACGGGTGGGACGGACACGACCGGGCCTTGCGCCGCCGCGGTCGCCCGGCAGACTGACGGGACCGGCGGCAGCGGGTCGATCCCCGCCACCGGTTCCCGGTTGACGAATCATCAGAGACTCGCACCGGAGATCCACGAGATCCTCAGACACCAGGAGCACCCACCTGTGCGTACCCTCCTCCCCACCCGCCGCCGGTTATCGCTGGGCCTCGCCCTGGCCGCCGCGCTGACCGGTCTCGGTGCGTCCACCGCCTCCGCCGCGCCCGCGGCCGCCGCGCCGAGCCCGATAGCCCTGACCTCCTCCGCCTGCCCGGCGGACATCCAGCAGGGCGAGTCCGACGGCTGCGTCACCCAGCTCCAACTGGAGCTCGACCTCACCGGCGCCACGATCGCCGCGGACGGCCGGTTCGGGGCGGCCACCCTGAACGCCGTCCGCGCCTTCCAGGCCGCGCACGCGCTGGCGGCCGACGGCATCGTCGGCCCCGCCACCAAGGCGGCGCTCGACGCCGCGGCCGCGGCGGCCTCCGGCACCGTCGACCTGCGCACCCAGTGCGGCGACCTGCGGACCGGCGCGAGCGGGCCGTGCGTCAGCACCCTGCAGACGATGCTGAACAAGCTCGGCGCCCGGCTCACCGTGGACGGGCAGTTCGGGCCGGCCACCGACACGGCGGTGCGCGACTTCCAGGCCTTCCACGGCCTGGCCATCGACGGAGTCGTCGGCCAGGGCACGAAGGCCGCCCTCTACAGCGGCGACGCCGGCTCCACCGGCACCCCGCCGCCGCCCGGCACCCCCGTAGACCCGGCCAGGGTCCTCGCCGCGGCCAAGGCGTTCCTGGGCGTCCCGTACGTGTGGGGCGGCGGCCACTCGCTGCGCGGCGAGGGCCCCGGCCCGTCGCTGGGCACGTGCGACGGCTACACCGGCTCGATCCAGCCCTGCCCGGCCGACACGACGGCGGGCCTGGACTGTTCTGGCCTGGTCCGCGCGACCTACTGGTTCGGCGCGGGCTTCGACCTGGCCAACGGCGGCGACACGGACCAGCAGACGCTGGACCGCCACCTCACGCCGATCACCGAGTCCCAGCGCCGGCCGGGCGACCTGGAGTACTTCGGCACGGACGCGCACACCACCACGCACGTCGTGCTCTACGCGGGCACCGACCCCGCCACCGGCGCGGACATGATGTACGAGGCCAAGGAGACGGGTACGGACGTCCACTACGTCGGCCTGCGCACCGGCGGCTTCTGGTACCACGTCACGGCCTGACGGCCGGGGCGTCACGCGGGCGGCGGCTGCGGCCGTCGCCCGCGCCGCGCCGCGTCAGCCGCGGCCGTCGAGCACCGCGTCCAGGAGGCGCGGGAAGCGCGCGTCGACCTCGTCCTTCCGGAGCGTCACGAGCCGGGTCTTGCCGCTGGTGCGGACGCTGATGACCCCGGCCTCGCGGAGGATGCGCCAGTGGTTCGACAGCGTCGAGCGCGGGACGTCGAGTCCCTCGGGACCGCACGTGGTCTCGCCCTCGGCGGCCAGTCGCCCGATCAGCTCCAGCCGGACCGGGTCGCCGAGGGCGTGCAGCACGGCGGCGAGGTCGAGGTCCTCGGGGTGGGGCTGGGGCAGGGTCCGCATGGGGGTTCCTCTCGGCGGCGGTGGCGGTCTAGTATGACGGCTCGATTCGATAGTTCGAGAATGTCGAAATGACCCACTGGGGGACCGCCGTGAAGGCACTGACCACGCTCGCCCGCCTGTACGTCGACGACGTGGACCGGGCCCTGCCGGCCCTGCACGCTCTGACCGGTGAGGAGGTGGGCCTCCGCTTCCCGTACGCCGGGGTGGAGGTGGCCCGAATCGCGGGCTTCCTGCTCGTCGCGGGCACCGACGAGGCGCTCGCGCCCTTCCGGGACACCCAGACCACCGTGCTCGTCGACACCCTGGACGACCTGGCCGAGTTCCTCGCCGCCCACGGCGGCGAGGTGCTCTCCGGCCCGAACGAGGTCCCGACCGGCCGCAACGCCACCGTCCGGCACCCCGGCGGCGTCGTCATCGAGTACGTGGAGTTCGCCTCCTGACGCCGCGGGCGGCCGTCACTCGAAGCGGCTCGGGTCCCCGGCCCCCCGGCGGACGATCTCCGGCTCGCCGCCCGAGAAGTCGACGACCGTCGTCGGCTCCGTGCCGCAGTCGCCCGAGTCGACCACGGCGTCCAGCACGTGGTCGAGGCGCTCCTTGATCTCCCACCCCTGCGTCATCGGCTCGTCCTCGCCGGGCAGGACCAGCGTGCTGGAGACCAGGGGCTCGCCGAGTTCGGCGAGCAGCGCCCGGGTGACGGCGTGGTCGGGGATCCGGACGCCCACCGTCTTCTTCTTCGGGTGCAGGAGGCGTCGGGGCACCTCCTTGGTGGCCGGGAGGATGAAGGTGTAGCCGCCCGGCGTCGCGGCCTTGACGGCGCGGAAGACGTTGTTGTCGAGCTGCACGAACTGCCCCAGCTGCGCGAAGTCCTCGCACATCAGGGTGAAGTGGTGCCGCTCGTCGAGGCGCCGGATCGTCCGGATGCGTTCGAGGCCGTCGCGGTTGTCCAGCCGGCAGCCCAGGGCGAAGCAGGAGTCGGTCGGGTACGCGATGAGGGCTCCGGAGCGGAGGCTGTCGGCCACGCTGCTGATGGTGCGCGGCTGGGGGGACTCTGGGTGGACGTCGAAGTACTTGGCCATTGGGCGACCCTAAGGGATGCCGGCCGCTGATCGCCGCAGGTCTCAGCGGGACGGGGTGAAGTCCGGGAGGCGTTCGAGGCTCTCGGCGACGGCGGCGAAGCCGTACGCGAGCATCTCGCGCTCGTACGCCTCGACGGCCTCGCGCAGCCCGGTCCCGCTCCGGTGGGCGGCCGTGAGGGTGCGGCAGAGGAGGGCGGCGTCACGGAGGGCGGTGTTGGCGCCCTGGCCCGCGCTCGGGGGCATGGTGTGGATCGCGTCGCCGAGGAGGGTGACCGGGCCGGTGCCCCAGTGCGGGACGGGCTCGGTGTACCGGAGCGTCAGCGGCGCGCTGTTGACGACGTCGGACCGGCGGACGAGCTCGACGAGGTCGGGGTGCCAGCCGTCGAGGAGAGGCAGCAGCCGGTCGCGGACGGTCGCCCAGTCGGCGCCGGGGCCGGTCGGTTGCCCGGGGAGGGTGACCACCCAGCGCAGGTAGCTGTCGGTGTCGGGGAGTTCGACCTCGGGGGCGAGCTCGGCCGCCGCGAGCCTCGGCGGGCGGCGGAACTCCATCCGGCCGAGCAGCATCGTCAGCCCGGGGCCCTGCACGAGGGTGCCGAAGTCCGGGACGAGGGCGGCGAAGCGCTCGGTGAGCGGGGTGCGCCCGAGGAGCGAGTTGCCCGGGACGTCGACCACCCGGGCGTCGGGGAGCAGTCGGCGGCGCACGGCCGATCCGACGCCGTCGGCGCCGACGAGCAGGTCGGCCACCGTGCCGGCGCCGTCGGAGAGGTGGACCTCGACGGTGCCGTCCGGCAGCTCGGCGTAACCGGTCACGGCCCTGGCGAACTCGACGCGGTCGCCCAGCCCGGCGAGGAGGATCTCCCGCAGGACGCGCCGGTCGGCCGCGGCGCCGCCGTCGGTCGGGTCGAGCCGGCGGAGCTCGGTGAGGTGCTGGTCGACCACGCGCGGCCGGCCGGCGAGCGGCCCGGTCACGGCGTCGAGCAGCCGGTACAGCCGGGGAGGCAGGCAGGCGCGCAGCGCGCCGAGCCCGTGTTCGTTCAGGGCGATCCGGAAGCCCTGGTAGCGGCTGTCCGCGGCGGGCTCGCGCTCGTACACCCGCACGTCGATCCCGGCGCGGACCAGCCCCTGCGCCAGGCACAGCCCGCCGATTCCGGCCCCGGCCACGATCACCTTCATGCTGCGCTCCTCACGTTCCGTCATGAGCACCAGCATCGTGCCGGGGCGGACGGGGGCGGCAGAGCGTTCGATCACGGACTGTCGATGACATCCGTCACAGGGCCGCCTCCCGCAGCCGGTGGGCCGCGTGTTCGGGGCTGACGTCGTTGACGAAGGCGTCCATGCCGGATTCGACGCCGGCCAGGTACTTGAGCTTGTCG
>NZ_JBEZGX010000049.1:6304-69345 GCF_040650235.1 Kitasatospora sp. NPDC048722 | reverse complement strand
GTGCGGGGGAGGGGGTGGTTGAGGGGGAGGGGGTGGTTGAGGGGGCCGGGGGGAGGGTGCGGGGGAGGGGGTGGTTGAGGTGGCTGGGAGGGGGCCGGGCGGGTGGGGGCTTCAGACGGCCATGGCCGGGGTGGGGTGGGTGGCCATCGCGTGGAGGAGGGTGCGCGCGGTGGAGTCGTTCTGGCGGAAGCCCAGGGAGTTGGTGCGGGGGCGGGCGAAGGCCGAGGCGGCGCGGAGGCTGGTGTGGGGGCCGAGGGCGGTGCGACGCGGGTGCGGGGCGCCGTTCAGGGTGGGGTCGAGGAGGCGGCTGTCGTGCGGGGAGATCGTGACCAGGCCGGAGTGGTGGGCGTACTCGTCGTCGGCGATCACCTCCTCCACCACCCGACCCTCGCGGTGCAGGTCGTGCAGGACCGGGTCCGCGGTGCGGCCGACGGTGTGCTTGGGGAGGTAGGCCTCGATGAGCGCCGTCGCGGTGACGGTGTGGCCGGGCACGGTGCTGCCGGAGGCCCGCCAGGTGCCGTCGCCCTCGTTCCGTTCGACCCGGATGCCCGCGCCGAGGAACCGGACCACGCCGGCGTCGGAGAGCGCGAGCAGCTGGCGCAGCCGGAAGCCGGGCGGGCCGGAGGCGAGGTGGTTGAAGTAGCCGAAGAACCACCCGTCGACCTCCTCCGCGATCGACCGGGCGGTCAGCAGTCCGGAGCCGATCACCCGGGGGAGCTGGCCGAACAGCGAGAGCAGGGCGAGGAACGCGCCGAGGTCGGCGCTGTGGGCGGGGTCGGCGCGGCGGTCGGCGTCGGCGGTGACGTACGCGCGCAGGTGGGCCTGGAGTTCGTCCGCGGAGCCGAGTTCGAGGCCGGCCAGCGGGCGGTCGAGCCGTTCGAAGTCGAGTCGGTCGGCCGGGTCGGGGACGGCTTCGGCGACGAGGGCGGTGAGTTCGGGGGTGTACCAGCCGTACCGGTCGTAGCGGGCGAGGAACCGGGCCCAGGGCAGGGCGGTGCGTTCGGGGTGTGCGTGGAACAGCTCGTGGTAGTACCCGAAGCCGACCTCCTTGGCCATCAACGGCCAGACGTCGCGGCGCAGTTCGAGCGGGCCGCCGGTGGCGAGGACGGCGTCCACGGCGGTCGCGCCGAAGTAGCGGGGGAGCGGGGCGGGCGGCCCCTGGAGGCGGTAACCGGTCTTGGAGTGGTACGGGACGCCGCGCCGGGAGCCGAGGTGGAGCACCGGCTCCCGGCCGGACGGGCGGTAGCGCAGCCCGTCGGCGGTGGGTTCGAAGCGGCCGCCGCGGCCCTCGGTGAGCAGCGCGACGAGGTCGACCGCCGCCAGGCCGAAGCCGCGCAGCACGGTCGGCTCGCCGGGGGCCGGGCGGGAGAGGTCGGTGTCGGCGGTGTAGGCGGGCGGGAGGTGGAAGCGGCCGTGCCGGGCGGCGAAGTCGGCGTCGGCGTCGTGACGGGGGTGCGGGGTGGAGTCGAGGTGGCCGAGGGTGAGGGCGACGTGGTCGGCGGTGAGCGTGCGGTCGCCGAGGTGGACGGTCTGCGGGCCGTCGGCGGGGCCGTCGATCCGCCGGACGGTGTCCCGGTGGACGGTCACCGTGACGTGCGGCGGCAGGTCGGCCACGGCGCGGCGGAACACCCAGTCCAGGTAGGCGCTCTGGGCCCGGCGGGTGGGGAAGTCGGTGGGGGCGAGGGTGCGCAGCTCGGCCCGGACGGCCGGGTCCGCGACCTCCCGGTAGGGGGCGAACTCGTGCTGGCGGCGGGCCCATTCGGCGAGCGAGGGACCGGGGCGGACCGGGCCCTCGATGGTGGAGTGCTCGTCGGTGAACATCGTGACGTCCTCGGCCATCGAGTTCATCCGCAGCAGCGGGGACTGGTCGTGCCGCCAGATCCGGCCCGCGCCCGGCGGGTGCGGGTCGACCAGGTGGACGTGCAACGGACGGTCGGCGGGCAGGAGTTCGGGCGCGTTGGCGGCGATGCGCTCCAGCAGCCCGGTGCCGCGCGGGCCCGCCCCGACGATGACGAGAACGCTCATGCCTCGACCACCCGCCGGAGGGCCGCCCGGGCGCGCTGGAGCGGGGTGGGCGCCAGCCCGTCCCGGGTGGCGCCCCTGGCGTAGTGCCGTTCGACGTAGTACTGGCCGATGGACAGGACGGTGGTGATCACCAGGTACCAGATGGTGGCGACCATCAGCATCGGGATGACCTGGTACGACTGCAGGTAGACCAGCTGGACCGAGTACAGCAGGTCGGACACGGCCAGCACGCTGACGATGCTGGTGCCCTTGAGCGCGCCGATCAGCATGTTCCCCGCGGTCGGCACGATCGCCCGCATCGCCTGTGGCACGACGATCCGGCGCAGCACCCGCCACCGGCCGAGGCCGAGCGCGGCGGCGGCCTCCAGCTGCCCGCGGTCGACGGACAGGATGCCGCCGCGGATCACCTCGGCCGCGTACGCGGTCTCCAGCAGGGTGAGGCCGATGACGGCGGTCAGGGTGGGCCCGATCAGGTTGACCGTCTTCACGGTGACGAACTCGGGGCCGAACGGGATGCCGAGGCCGAGGGTCGGGTAGAGCGCGCCGATGTTGAAGAAGAACAGCAGCTGGACCAGCGGCGGGGTGGAGCGGAAGAGCCAGATGTAGCCCCAACTCAGCGTGCGCAGCACCGGGTTGGCCGACAGCCGCATGGTGGCGAGCAGGGTGCCGAGCGCGAAGCCGAGGCCGAGCGTGACGGCGGTGAGCCAGAGGGTCAGACCGAGGCCGTCGAGGACGGACCGCGCGGTGAACCACTCGGCGACGACACCCCACTGGAAGGCGTCGTTGCGGACGACCGAGGCGACCGCCATCACGAACAGCAGAAGGGCGACCGCGGCGGCGATCCACTGGCCGGGGCTCCGGCGGGCGACGATCCGGGCCTCGGCGGCGCCGGGGTCCGGGGGTGGTGCGGGGCGGGCGGTCGGTGCGGGGGAGGGGAGGACGTCCGGCGGAGTGGCCATGGCGGAGGCTCCTGGCGGGAGGCGGGAGGTACGGGTGTCGTCACGTACGGCCGTCACGCCGGCCCGCGTCCCTCAACACGGCCGGCTCTGCGCACTGCGCTCCGCCGTGATCGTAGGCCGCGGCGTGCGCGGGCTGTCAAGGGTGACCGGGGGCCGCGGGAGGACGTCGAGAGATTGCAACAGCGCTGCAATGATGGGCGGTTGACGTACCGCTCGGGCCGCTGGTCAACTTGAGGCCATGTACGCCGAGCAGCTCCTGGTCACCCGCGACCACATCGACTTCGGTCGGGTGTGGTCGGCGGCGTGTCCGGCCTGACCCGGCAGCGGACCGCCGTCCTCCCTTCCCGAGGGCTGTCCTGACGGCCTTCCCGACAGCCGTGCGCTGCCGCCTCCCCGGCCTCACCCACTGCGCTCCGGCAGTTCCCTCGCCCCGGCACCACCGTCACGTACCCGTGCACACGGCCGCCCCGCCGCGGCCGCCTCCGGCACGCCCGGATCCGCCCATTCGAAAGGTTCCGCCATGCCCGTCGAGTTCCTCGGCATCGCCGCCACCGGCGACGGTTCGGAGACCACCGCCCGCACCACCGCCGCCTTCGACCGCGACTACACCCTGCGGCTGGCCCGCGCCCACGAGGACCACGGCTGGGACCGCGTCCTGTTCGCGTACGGGGCCGGTTCGCCCGAGCCGGCCGCGGCCGCCGCGTTCCTCGCGTCGAAGCTCGACCGGTTGCAGATCCTGCTCGCCCACCGGCCGAACGTCTCCTATCCGACCTTCGCCGCCAAGACCTTCGCGACGCTCGACCAGATCAGCGGCGGCCGGCTCACCGTCCACTTCATCACCGGCGGCAACGACCACGAGCAGCAGCGCGAGGGCGACTTCCTCACCAAGGACCGCCGCTACGACCGCACCCGCGAGTACATCGGCATCGTCAAGAAGGCCTGGACGAGCCGCGAGCCCTTCGACCACGAGGGCGAGCACTACCGCTTCAACGACTTCGTCTCGGACGTCTTCCCCGTCCAGCAGCCGCGCCCCGGCGTCTCCTTCGGCGGCTCCTCGGACGCCGCCTACGCGGCCGGCGGCGCCGAGGCGGACGTCTACTGCCTGTGGGGCGAGCCGCTGGCCCGCACCGCCGAGCAGATCGAGCGGGTGAAGCAGGCGGCACGCGCCGCCGGTCGCACCGACGTGCCGCGGATCCAGGTGGCGTTCCGGCCGATCGTCGCGCCGACCGAGGAGCTGGCCTGGGAGAAGGCGCACCGGACGGTGGACGCGATCAGGGCCCGCCGGGCCGGCGGGGAGCCGGTGCGCCGCGGCCGGCCGCTCGGCGCCGACGGCCCCGAGAACACCGGCTCGCAGCGTCTCATCGAGATCGCCGAGGCCGGCGAGCGCTACGACCGCGCGCTGTGGACCCCGACGGCGGCGGCCACCGGCGGGGCCGGCAACTCCAACGCCCTGGTCGGCACTCCGGAGACGGTCGCCCAGGCGCTGCTCGACTACTACGACCTCGGCGTGGACATCCTCTCCGCCCGCGGCTACGACCTGCTGGACGACGCGATCGACTTCGGCCGGTACGTCATCCCGCTGGTCCGCGAGGAGGTCGCCAAGCGGGACGCCGCGAAGGCGGCGGCGCGGGCGAAGCAGGCCGAGCGCGACCGGCAGCAGCTGATCGCGGTGCAGGCGTGAGCGAGCGGAGCGAGCGAGCCGTGAAGAGGTGCGTGTCTCGCGAAGCGGCTGCCGGGCGCGGCGAGGTGGGCGCATGAGTGAGCCCGCCCATGCGGTGGCGGCCCGCGCGGTGGAGATCCGGCGCGTCACGATCGACGACCCCCTGGTCGAGCCCCTGCTGCGCGAGCTGACGCACGAGTACACCAGCCGCTACGGCCCCCCGGGCCAGGCGGAGATGACCCGCTACCCGGCGGACGCGTTCGCCGAGCCGCACGGCCTGCTGCTCCTCCTGCTGGAGGACGGCGTGCCGGTGGCCGGCGGCGCGTACAAGCGCTACGACGAGCGCACCGCCGAGCTCAAGCGGATGTGGACGGCCTCGGCGCACCGCCGCCGCGGCCTGGCCCGCCGGGTGCTGGCCGAGCTGGAACGTGCCGCGCTCACCGCCGGGTACCGCCGGATCTTCCTCACCACCGGCCCGCTCCAGCCCGAGGCCAGGGGCCTCTACCTGGCGGCCGGTTACACGCCGCTGTTCGACGTCACCGCCGATCCCGTGGCGATCGGCCCGCTCCCGTTCGAGAAGCACCTCTTCCGGTAGTCCCCCCGAAGACCGACCCATGAAAGGCCTTTCGTGAGAACCACTCCCGTCCGCCGCCTGCTCGCGGTCACGACCGCCCTGCTGCCGGTCCTGGCGGTGGCCGCGTGCGGCGCGGACCCGAAGATCCCGGGTACGCCCGGTGCGAGCCGACTGGCCGCCGCGGCGGGCCAGGACGTCGTCTCCGGGATCGCCAGGTCGGACGCGGCGGCCGCCCTGCTGCCCGAGGAGGTCCGCGCCGCCGGCACGGTGAAGTTCGGCACGTCCTTCGGCTACCCGCCGAGCGCCTTCTACGCCGACCAGGCCACGAAGAAGCCGGCCGGGATCGACATCGACATCACCGACGCCGCCGCGAAGGTGCTCGGCCTCACCGTGCAGCGCGAGGAGGCCGCCTTCGAGACGATCCTGCCCGCCCTCGACAGCGGCAAGTACGACGTCGGCACCGGCAACTTCGGCGTCACCACGGCCCGGCTGAAGACCATCGACTTCGTCACCTACATCGACGACGGCCAGGGCTTCGCGGTGCGCAAGGACGACACGGCCGCCAAGCCCGTCACCGACCTCGTCCAGCTGTGCGGGCTGACCATCGGCACCGGCGCCGGCACCACCTTCGAGACCACGCTGAACGCGAAGAGGAACGTGTGCGCCGATGCCGGGAAGAAGCCGTACGAGGTCAAGGCGTTCAGCGACAGCGGCGCCGTGCTCACCGGACTCCAGCAGGGCCGGATCGACATCGTGATGTCCACCATCAACGGCCTGCGCTACCAGGCCGCGCAGGAGGCCTCGGGGACGCGCTTCCTCGGCGAGTTCCACCGGCTGGACGTCGGCTTCGCGTTCAAGAAGGGCTCCCGGCTGACCCCGGCGTTCCAGGCGGCCGTCAACCAGCTGATCAAGGACGGGACGTACGAGCGGATCCTGCGCAAGTGGGGTGTCACCGACTCCGCGATCCCGACGTCCCTGATCAGCCCGCCCGAACACCCTTGACCCCCGGGCCCGTTGGAGGAGTCCCCGCATGACCGTCACCGACACCACCACCGTCCGCAGACCCGCCGGCGCCGCGCGCGGGCCCGGGCACGACGACCTCGACGAACTGGCCGGGCTGCGGACCGTCCCGGCCCGGCACCCCTGGCGGCTCGTCGCCGGGCTCGCCGCGGTCGTCGTCCTCGCCCAGTTCGTCCACGGCCTGGCCACCAACCCGGGCTGGGACTGGGGCACCTTCCGGCTCTACTTCACCGCCGACGTGATCGTCCGCGCGGTCGGCCGCACCCTCGAACTCACCGCCTACGGCACCGTCCTGGGCTTC
Source organism: Kitasatospora sp. NPDC048722 (assembly GCF_040650235.1). NCBI lineage: Bacteria > Bacillati > Actinomycetota > Actinomycetes > Kitasatosporales > Streptomycetaceae > Kitasatospora > Kitasatospora sp. NPDC048722. Next base: position 62,806 of record NZ_JBEZGX010000049.1, on the reverse strand, counting down.
CTGCTGGGCGCCGTCGTGGCCGCGATGCGGCTGTCGCACAGCCGGATCCTGCGGTCCATCGCGTGGGCGTACGTGTGGGCGTTCCGCTCGATCCCGCTGATCGTCCAGCTGGTGTTCTGGTTCAACCTCTCCTACCTCTACAAGCGGTTCGGCTTCGGCATCCCGTTCGGCCCGACCTTCGGCGGCTTCGAGACGATGAACGTGCTCAGCGCGCTCGGGGCCGCCGTGCTCGGCCTCGGGCTGCACCAGGCCGCGTTCGCCGCCGAGATCATCCGCGGCGGCATCATCGCCGTCGACGCCGGCCAGCGCGAGGCCGCCGCCGCGCTCGGCATCCCGCGCCGGCGCCAGGCCTGGCGGATCGTCCTGCCGCAGGCCATGCGCGGCATCCTGCCGTCCGCCGCCAACGAGGTGATCTCGCTGCTCAAGGGCACCTCGGTGGTCTACGTGATGGCCATCGGCGAGCTCTTCTACCAGGCCCAGGTGGTCTACGGGCGGACCGGCCGGGTGGTGCCGCTGCTGATGGTCGCCACCGTCTGGTACGTCCTGCTGACCACCGTCCTGTCGATCGGCCAGTACTACGTCGAGCGCCACTTCGCCCGCGGCGCCGAGCGCACCCCGCCGCCCACCCCGCTCCAGCGCGCCCGGACGTTCCTCCGGGGCCCCGGCGCGGCCCGCAGCCCGGAAGGACAGTCGTGACCACCCTGACCGAGACCGAGCCGACCGGCACCGCCGAGGCGGCCCCCATGGTGCAGGTCCGCGGCCTGCACAAGAGCTTCGGCCCGCTCGCGGTCCTGCGCGGCGTGGACCTGGACGTCCCGGCCGGATCGGTGACCGTCGTCCTGGGCCCCTCCGGTTCCGGCAAGTCCACGCTGCTGCGCTCGATCAACCACCTGGAGAAGCTGGACCGCGGCTTCGTCGCCATCGACGGCGAGCTGATCGGCTACCGGCGCTCCGGCGACCGGCTGCACGAACTCAGGGAGCGCGAGGTGCTGCGCCAGCGCACCCACATCGGCTTCGTGTTCCAGGGCTTCAACCTGTTCCCGCACCTCACCGTGCTGGAGAACCTGGTCGAGGCGCCGGTCAGCGCCCTGCGCAGGCCGAAGGCCGAGGCCAGGGCGGCAGCGCTGCGGCTGCTGGAGCGGGTCGGGCTGGCCGACAAGGCGGACGCCTACCCGCGGCAGCTCTCCGGCGGGCAGCAGCAGCGGGTGGCGATCGCCCGGGCGCTGGCCCTGGAGCCCAAGGTGCTGCTGTTCGACGAGCCGACCTCGGCGCTGGACCCGGAGCTGGTCGGCGAGGTGCTCGACGTGATCAAGGACCTCGCCCGCAGCGGCACCACGATGATCGTCGTCACCCACGAGATCGGCTTCGCCCGCGAGGTCGCCGACACCGTCGTCTTCATGGACGGCGGCGTGGTGGTCGAGCAGGGCCCGCCGGCCGTGGTCCTGGACCGCCCCCGGCAGGAGCGCACCAAGGCGTTCCTCGCCAAGGTCCTCTGAACCCGAACCTCTCCCGAAACCCATCACCCGTACAGGAGTTCCGCCATGTCCCTGCCTCGCCGCGCCCTCGTCGCCGCCGTCGCCACCGTCTCCCTCCTCGGCCTGGCCGCGTGCGGTGGCCCCGCGGGTGCCGAGGCGGAGCTCGCCCCGGCCAAGGGCAGCACCGCGCCGGACGGCACGACGGTCAACCTGACGGCCGACCAGAAGCGCGTCACCACGCCCAAGGTGGACGCCGTCGCGGCGCTCGTCCCGGAGGAGATCCGCAGACGCGGCACGCTGACCGTCGCCGACAACCTCGGCACCACCCCGCCACTGGAGTTCTACGCCAACGACGACAGGACCGTCATCGGCGTCGAGCCGGACATCGCCTCGCTCATAGGCAACGTGCTCGGCCTCAAGGTCGAGTTCAACCCGGTGTCCTGGGAGAACATCTTCGTCGGCCTGGACGCCGGCAAGTACGACGTCGGCCTGTCCAACATCACCGTCACCGAGGCCCGCAAGGAGAAGTACGACTTCGCCACCTACCGGCTCGACATCCTCGGCTTCGAGGCCAAGAAGGGCAGCGGCCTGAAGGTGACGGGCGCCAAGGACCTCGCGGGCCGGACGGTCGGCGTCTCCTCCGGCACCAACCAGGAGAAGCTGCTGATCGCCTGGAGCGAGGAGGACGTGCGCAACGGCCTCAAGCCCATCGACATCAAGTACTTCCAGGGCGTCGAGTTCTACCTCGCGCTCTCCTCCGGCCGGATCGACGCCTACGTCGGCCCCAACCCCAGCCTGTCCTTCCACGCCAAGCAGAGCGGCGAGACCGAGGTCGTCGGCACCTACTCGGGCGGCGGCGCCGACGTCCTCGGCAAGATCGCGGCGACCACCAAGAAGGACAACGGGCTGGTCAAGGCGCTCAACGCGGCGATCGAGGAGACCATCAGGAACGGCACCTACGCGCAGGTGCTCAAGCGCTGGGGCCTCACCAACGAGGCCGTGCAGAGCTCCGAGATCAACCCGCCCGGCCTGCCGAAGACCGCGTCCTGATCCGTTCACCCGTTCGCCTTCCCCCGCCGCTATGGTGGTCCGCCCGGCGGCGAACGCCGGGCGGAGGAAGCGGACTTGGGGGGAAGGCATGCAGGCGGGGGACCTACTCGACGGCCGCTACCGGTTGGTGGCGGAGCTCGGCCGGGGTGGCTTCGGCTCGGTCTGGCTGGCCACCGACGAGCGGATGGGCCGCAAGGTCGCGGTGAAGGTGCTGCTGGAGGAGCACGCCGCCGACCGGGAGGCCGTGAGCCGGTTCATCCGCGAGGCCCGGACAGCGGGCGGCCTCGCCAGCCCGCACATCGTGACGGTGCACGACTTCGGCCGGGTGCCGACCGGTTCCGGTTCCGGCGCCGGATCCGGGGAGACGCACTACCTCGTCATGGAGTACGTCCGTGGCCGCTCGCTCGCCGACGTCCTCAAGAAGGACGGCCCGCCGGAGCAGCCCGACGCCCTGCGCTGGGCGCGCCACGTGTGCCGGGCGCTGGACGCCGCGCACCGCGAGGGCATCGTCCACCGGGACATCAAGCCCGAGAACGTCATGATCGCGAAGGACACCGGCAAGGCCAAGGTGCTCGACTTCGGCATCGCCCGCCTGCTCACCCAGAGCGCCGTGCTCACCTCCACCGGCAACATCGTCGGCACCGTGCCCTACCTGGCCCCCGAGGTCTGGTCGGGCGCCGGTGCGGACAGCCGGGCCGACCTCTACGCGCTCGGCGTCATGCTGTACCAGCTGTGCACCGGCCGGCGGCCGTTCCAGGCGTCCTCGGCCGCCGAGTACATGTACAAGCACCTGGAGGAGGTCCCGGCGAGGGTCCGCACCGCCGACCCGGCGCTCGCCGACCTCATCGCCCAGCTCCTCGCCAAGGACCCCGCCGACCGGCCCGCCGACGCCGCCGAGGTGCACCGCCGGCTGCGCGACGTGCGCCCCGGCGTGCTCGGGCACGGCGATCCCCACCCCGATCGGCTTCGCCGGGACGCCGACCAGGCCTGGCGACTCGGCGCGGGCGGCGTGCCCGGGGAGGCCGTGGCCGTGCTGCCCGGGATCATCCGCGACCTCGCCCGGATCTGCGGCCCGGCCGACCTCCGCACCCTGCGCACCTGCCACGACCTGGCGGTCTTCCTCGCCCGCGACGGCAGCAGGGCCGCCGCCGTCGCGCTGCTGCGCGAGCTCGTCCCGGCCCTCGCCGCCGCCCCGGAGGCCCGGGCCGACGTGCTGCGCGACCTCGACCACTGGGAGCGCGAGCTCGCCACCGAAGGCCCGGGCGAGCCGCGGGCCGTGATCCTCGACGACCTGCTCACCGGCGGCCCGCGGAGCGGCTGAGGCACCAGCGGGGCGAAGGGTGTCAACCGTGCGGGACGCCGATTCGGGCGTTCCCCCGGTTGTGGGAATTGATAGGAATTCGCCCACGGGGACCGTCTGGATCGCCCGCGGAGCCGTTGATATACCTCGTTGCCAGACTCGGGACCGGTGTGCGGCCGGCCCGGTGACCTGCGACGAAATGGTGGTGACGGATCGATGAAGCTCCTCCGTGTCGGACCCCCGGGCGCCGAGCGCCCGGTCGTGCTGGGGCAGGACGGCACCGGTTACGACCTCTCCGGCCGGGCCCGGGACATCGACGGGTCCTTCCTGGCCGCACTGGACGCGGCCGCGCTCGCCCGGGACGTGGCGGCGGGCCTGCTGCCCGAGGTCGACCTCGCCGGGCAGCGCGTCGGCGCCCCGGTGGCGCGGCCGGGCAAGGTGGTCGGGATCGGGCTCAACTACCGCGACCACGCGGCCGAGGCCGGGGCCGCGATCCCGGAGGAGCCGGTGATCTTCCTCAAGCCGAGCTCGACCGTGGTCGGCCCCTACGACGAGGTGCTGGTGCCGCGCGGCGGCGACAAGACCGACTACGAGGCCGAGCTGGCCATCGTGATCGGGCGCCGGGCGAGCCACCTGGCCGGTCACGCCGAGGCGGCGCAGGTGATCGCGGGCTACACGATCGCCAACGACGTCACCGAGCGCGCGTTCCAGCTGGAGCGCGGCGGCCAGTGGGCCAAGGGCAAGTCGGCGGAGACGTTCACCCCGCTCGGCCCGTGGCTGGTCACCGCCGACGAGGTGGCCGACCCCCAGCGGCTGCCGCTGCGGCTCTGGGTCAACGGCGAGCTCCGGCAGGACGGCAGCACCGCGCACATGATCTTCCCGGTGCTCGAACTCATCTGCTACGTCAGCCAGTTCATGACTCTGGAGCCCGGCGACGTGATCGTCACCGGCACCCCGGCGGGCGTCACCCTGGGCCACCCGGGCGCGGCGTTCCTGGCCCCGGGCGATGTCGTCGAGATCGAGATCGACGGCCTCGGCCGCCAGCGCCAGGTGCTCGGCAAGGCCTGAGCACCCGCCGCCCGACCCCAGGCACGGGGGTCGGGAGGCCACCCCGGCTCCACCGCTCCACCGCGGCCCGCGCCCCCTACCGCCCGGCCGCCAGCACCGCCCGCAGCCGCTCGGCCCGCGGCGCGTCCGGCCCCTCCAGCGCGAGCAGCGCGGCCAGCACCTGCGCCGTCTGCGGATCGTGCAGCGCCGTCGCCGCCGCCATCGCCGTGAACTGGTCGACCAGCCAGTCGCGCAGCTCGGCCACCGGCAGCGCGCGCCCCTCGTCCAGCCAGCTGAGCGAGGCCCCCTCGACCACCGCGATCCACGACCGCACCAGCAGCGTGAGCCGCGGGCCCGCCTCCCGGACGCCCAGGTGCCGCAGCGTGCGCCGCAGCGCCGCCCGCCGGACGTCGTCGACGATCGCCGAGGTGCGGGCCGTCTCCACCACCGAACCGCCGCGCAGCAGCGCCGAGTAGCCGGCGTCGTGCTCGGCGACGAACGCGAAGTAGCCGTCCAGGACGGCCGACAGCTGCTCGGACGGCGTGCCGGTGAGCGGGACGGCGAAGCGGCTGGTCAGCTCGTCGGCGGCGGTGCGCAGCGCGGCCTCGTAGAGCTGCTGCTTGCCGCCCGCGAAGTAGCGGTAGACGAGCGGCCGGGAGGCCCCGGCGGCCTCGGCGACGTCGTCCAGGCCGACCTCCTCGGGCGCCCGGGAGGCGAACAGTTCCAGGGCCACCGCGATGAGCTGCTCGCGCCGCTGCTGGACCGGCAGCCGCCGGTAGCCGGTGCGGCGCGGCCGCGGCTCGGGGTCGGCCGGGCCGGATGCGGTGGCGGGGCGGGCATCCATGGCGCTCATGGCCGTCAGCGTAATGGGCGTCCGGACGATCGGATCCTGTCGCGCGCCGATGTTCTCGAACGGTCGTCTGCGGGTGTCTTCCGAACGGTTGTCGCGGCGCGCGGCCGGTCGCCGCCCTCCCGTGGGCCACCCGTACCGGGGGGCAAGGGGGTTGCATTCGGCCCGTGCCGCGAAATGATGTCCGAATGGTTGAAGAACTGATCACCTCCGACGGCCCCACCCCGCGCCGCATCGCCGACGGCTACGTCCGCGACCTCGCCGAGCTCGACCCGCTGACTGCGGTCTACCTGGGGCTGAACCCCGAGGACGACCGGCTCCCCGACCTGTCCCCGGCCGGCGCGGAGGCGGTCGCCGACCTCGCCCGCCGCACCCTGGACCGGCTGGCCGAGGCCGAGCGGGCCGGCGCCGCGGAGGACGAGGCCGAGCGCCGCTGCGCCCGGCTGCTGCGCGAGCGGCTGACCGCCGAACTCGCCGTCCACGACGCGGGGGAGGGCTACCGCGCGGTCCGCAACCTGGGCTCGCCGGTGCACAACACCCGTGACGTCTTCACCCTGATGGCCACCGAGACCGAGGAGCAGTGGGCGGTCGTCGGCCGCCGACTGGCCCGGGTGCCGGTGGCGCTGGCGCAGTACCGGGAGACGCTGGAGGGCGGCATCGAGCGCGGTCTGCTCTCCGGCCCCCGTCAGGTCGCCACCGTGGTCGGGCAGTTCGGCGAGTGGCTGGCCGGCGACGTGCCCGGCGGGTGGTTCGGACAGTTCGTGGCGCAAGCGCCGGAGGCCCTGCGCGAGGAGCTGTCGGCGCACGCCGTCGCCGCCGCGGGCGCGCTGGCCGAACTGCGCGACTGGCTGCGCGACGTCTACGGCCCGGCCGCCGCCGGCACCCCGGACACCGCGGGCCGCGAGCGCTACGGCCGATGGGTCCGCTTCTGGACCGGCTCCGACCTGGACCTCGACGAGGCCTACGCCTGGGCCTGGGGCGAGTTCCACCACCTGCTCGCCCAGATGGAGAGCGAGGCCGAGAAGGTCCGCCCGGGCGCCGGCCCGATGGAGGCGATGAAGTGGCTGGAGACGGACGGCGAGGGCATCACCGGGGCCGAGGCCACCCGTGAGTACCTCCAGGGCCTGATGGACCAGGCGATCAGCGACCTCCAGGGCACCCACTTCGACCTGGCCGAGCCGGTCACCCGGGTCGAGTCGATGATCGCCCCGCCCGGCAGCGCCGCCGCGCCGTACTACACCGCCCCTTCGCTGGACTTCACCCGCCCCGGACGGACCTGGCTGCCGCTGCTCGGCCGCGAGCGCTTCCCGGTGTGGGACCTGGTGTCGACCTGGTACCACGAGGGCGTACCCGGCCACCACCTGCAGCTCGCGCAGTGGAACTACGTCGCCGACCGGCTCTCCACCTACCAGGTCAGCCTCGGCGGCGTGAGCGCCAACATGGAGGGCTGGGCGCTGTACGCCGAGCGCCTGATGGACGAGCTCGGCTACCTGACCGACCCGGGCCACCGCCTGGGCTACCTCAACGCGCAGATGATGCGGGCGCTGCGGGTCATCGTCGACATCGGCATGCACGCCGGCTTCGACTTCCCCGCCGAGTCCCCGTACCGGCCGGGCGAGCCGGTGACCCCGGAGGCCGCCCGCGAGTTCTTCGGCCGCTACTGCGGCCTGTCCGCGGACTTCCTGGACAGCGAGCTGGTCCGCTACCTGGGCATGCCGGGTCAGGCGATCGGCTACAAGCTGGGCGAGCGCGCCTGGTTGCGCGGACGGGCGGCGGCGAAGGCGGCGCGCGAGGCGCGCGGCGAGGAGTTCGACCTCAAGGCCTGGCACATGGCCGCGCTGTCGCAGGGCTCGCTCGGCCTGGACGACCTGGTCGAGGAGTTGTCGGCGCTGTAGCGGCCGGGCCGTCCGGGCCCCGGTCCGCCGGGGCCCGGACGTAGGCCGACGGTCGCAGGGCCCCGGTCGTACGGCCTGGTCCTTTCGTCCGGAAAAGGTCGATTTGGTGAGGTTTTTCCTTGCCATTCGTCCGCATGAGCGTTTGGCTGGAAGGCGACTGCGTGACCTCTCCGTAAGCACTCCGGAAGGCTCGACCAGTGTCTGCGCAAACCGCCACCGGTCATGACGCCGCGGACAGCCGCCGCTGGTGGGCATTGGCGGTCATCGCCATCGCCCAGCTCATGATCGTCCTCGACATCACCATCGTGAACATCGCGCTGCCGTCCGCCCAGCGGGACCTCGGGATCTCGGACGCCGACCGGCAGTGGGTGATCACCGCCTACACGCTCGCCTTCGGCGGCCTGCTGCTGCTCGGCGGACGGCTGGGCGACCTCTTCGGCCGCAAGCGCGTCTTCACCATCGGTCTGCTGGGCTTCGCGCTCGCCTCCGCCCTCGGCGGAGCCTCGACCGGTCCGGCCATGCTCTTCGGCGCCCGTGCCCTGCAGGGCGCGTTCGGTGCCCTGCTCGCCCCGTCCGCACTGGGGCTGCTCTCGACCACGTTCACCAACCCGAAGGAACGCAGTACGGCCTTCGGGATCTTCGGCGCGATCGCCGGCAGCGGCGCCGCGATCGGCTTCATCGCCGGCGGCCTGCTGACCGAGTACCTGAACTGGCGCTGGTGCCTGTTCGTCAACACCCCGATCGCCGTCGCCACCGCCTTCGCCGCCTTCTACGTCCTGGACCGCGACCACATCGCCAAGGGGCGGCGGGTCAAGCTGGACCTGCCGGGCGCGGCTCTCGGCTGCACCGGTCTGCTCGCGATCGTCTTCGGCACCTCCGAGGCCGTCACCCGCGGCTGGAGCGACGGACTGGTGATCGGCTCGCTGGTCCTCGGCGTGGCGCTGCTCGCGGCGTTCGTCATGGTCGAGCGGCGCACCGCGCACGCGCTGCTGCCGATGCACATCGTCGCGGACCGCAACCGCGGCGGCGGCGCGCTCTCGGTGGGGCTGGCAATGGTCGGCATGTTCGGCCTGTTCCTCTTCCTCACCTACTACCTGCAGGTCATCAAGCACTTCTCGCCGGTGGTCACGGGCGTCTCCTTCCTGCCGATGACGGCCGCGATCGTGCTGAGCTCGACGGGCGTCGCTGCCCGGCTGATGACCCGGGTGCCGTCCCGGCTGCTGATCGGCCCGGGGCTGCTGCTCGCGGCGGCCGGCATGGCCTGGCTGACCCAGATGAAGGTGGACAGCCCGTGGGCCGCCATGGTGCTCCCGGCGGTGCTGCTGCTCGGCTTCGGCATGGGCCTGGTGTTCATGCCGTCGATGAGCCTGGCCACCCTCGGGGTCGCCCCGAACGAGGCCGGCGCCGCCTCGGCCACCATCAACTCGGCCCAGCAGGTGGGAGGTTCGTTCGGCACGGCGCTGCTGAACACGGTCGCGGCCAGTGCCACGGCGACGTACCTGTCCACCCGGCTCGTGCGGACGCCGCTGGTCCAGGCGCAGGGCGCGGTGCACGGCTACGTCATCGCGACCTGGGTGGCGATGGGCGTGCTGCTGCTGGCGGCGGTGATCGCGTTCCTGATGATCGACCACCGGCCGGCTCCCGGTGAGGCCACGGGCGTCCCGGGCGGCGCCGAGGCCGCCGAGGCCGCCGTCGTGGACGGGCAGCCCAGGGCCGAGGCGGGTGCGACCGCCCCGACGGAGCGCCAGCGCACCACCTGAAAGTTTCCGCAAGGTCTTGCAGTCGGCCTCCGGCGCCTGCTTGACTCCTGGCCACCGTCCAGGGATCGAGGAGGCGCCGCCGTGCTGCCCGAAGCTGATCCGGCCGTGTCCGGGCCGGCCGAGTTCGACCTGCTCGTCGTCGGCGGCGCCGGTGTGGACACCGTCGTCCGCGTCGACCAGCTGGCGATCCCTCCGGGGGACTCGCAGTACGTCGGCCCGGTGCGCGACCACGCCGGCCACACCGGCACCGGCGTCGCCCTCGGCGCCCACCACCTCGGCCTGCGCACCGCCTTCATCGACTTCCTCGGCGACGACCCCCAGGGCGAGCTGCTCCTGGAGTCGTTCGCGCGCCACGGCCTGCACTTCGCGCACCTGGTGAGCCCGCACGGCACCCCGCGCGGGGTCAACCTGGTGGACGCCGACGGCCGCCGGTTCTCCTTCTTCGACGGCCGCCACCCCGCCGACCTGCGGCTGCCGCGCGCCTTCTACCTCCCGTACGCCGAGCGCAGCCGGCACGTCCACCTGTCCATCACCGGCGTCAACCGCGACATGTACGGCGACCTGCGCCGACTCGGCCGCACCACGTCCACCGACCTGCACGACTGGGACGGCCGCAACCCGCACCACCGCGACTACGCCGTCGGGTCCGACCTCGTCTTCCTCTCCGTGGCCGGGTGCCGGGGCCGCCACGAGGAGGTGATGCGGGCGATCCTCGACGGTGGCCGGGCGTCCGTCGTGGTCGCCACCGCCGGCGCCGACGGCTGCTTCCTGCTCACCAGGGACGACCCGGCGCCGCGCCACCTCCCGGCCGTCGACCCGGGCCGCCCGGTGGTCGACACCAACGGCGCGGGGGACGCCTTCGTGTCCGGCTTCCTGTACGCGTGGTTCCGGGGCCGCCCGCCGCTGGACTGCGCCCGGGCCGGCGCCGTGGCGGGCGCGCACGCGTGCACCGCCGCGGGGACGCACACGGCCTTCGTCGGTGCGGAGGAACTGGAGCCGACCGCCGCCGGGTGACGGCTTTTCTCATGGAGCTTCAAGTCTCGGGTAACAACTTTTCCAGCCGGAGGCGTCATAGTCGGTGACCGGACAACGCCGCCTCCCTGGCAGGAGAGACTCGCATGGGCCAGCACAGCCGCCGCACGACCCCGCGACGCAGGTTCCTGGCCCCGACCCTGTTCACCGCGCTCTCGGCGCTGACGGTGGCCGCCGTGGTGACCGGCATGCACTCGCTGAGCCCGTCCGAGGCGACGGCCGCGAGCAGCCCCGCCCGCACCTCCCCGACGGTGACGGCACCCGCGTCGCCCTCGGCCACCGCGGCTCCCACGACCCCCGCCCCCGCGGCCCCCGCGTCGACGTCACCGCTCGCCGAGCCCACGCCGTCGAGCACCCCGACGCCGACCGCCGACACCCCGACGCCCACGCCGACCCCGACTCCGACGGCCACCGCCACCAAGGCCCCCGGCACCCGCACGGTGAGCCTCGGCACCACCGTGGCCGCCCCGGCGACCTCCGAATCGTCCACCGTCGGCGCGCTGTTCAGCGGTTCCGTCGCGGCCGGCAACCACTTCTGCACCGCCAGCGTGGTGCACAGCGCCACCGGCAACCTCCTGCTGACCGCCGCGCACTGCCTCACCAGCACCGACGGCGTGGTGTTCGTGCCGGGCTACCGCAACGGCACGGCCCCGTACGGCACGTGGCAGGTGACCGCGATCCACACCACCGCCGGCTGGTCCCAGAAGGGCGACGTGGACGAGGACTTCGCGATCCTGGAGACGGCCCCCAGCAACGGCCGCAAGGTCGAGGACGTGGTCGGCGCCAACCGCCTGGGCACCGACGAGTCGTTCGGCGCGACCGTCCGCCTCTACGGCTACCCGGCCGACTCCGAGTCCCCGAGCGTGTGCACCAACGCCACCGACAAGCAGAGCACCTACCAGCGCGTCATCGACTGCCCGAGCTACCCGGCCGGCACCAGCGGCGGCCCGTGGATCAACACCGCGACCGGGGACGTGGTGGGCGCGATCGGCGGCTACCAGCAGGGCGGGGACACCGACGACGTGTCCTACAGCGCCTACTTCGACCACACGATCGCGACGCTCTACTCCCAGGCCGAGGCCGCCGCCTCCGCCTCCTGAAGCCCGCCGCCCGACCGCCCACCCCGCGGCCGGGCGGCGTCTCCGCAGGGCGTTCCGGAAAAACGACAGAGGCCCAGATCCGTGGATCAACTCCACTGACCTGGGCCTCGGTTGCAAGTGCCCCCGGTAGGATTCGAACCTACGCACCCGCCTCCGGAGGGCGGTGCTCTATCCCCTGAGCTACGGGGGCCTGCTCTTGCCGTCGGGGCCTGCGCTCCGACGTGGAGAACACTACCAGGCTCCGGCCGTGGTCCGTGCACGGGTTTCGCACCGGGCCCGCCGGGCGGAAGTCGGGAAAGGCCGGACGGGGCGGCGGCCTCGCCGATACCCTCGGTGAGGTGTCGGGAGAGTCCGGGCGGGTCCTCGTGGTGGACGACAGCGAGGTGATCCGCCAGCTGATCAGGGTCAACCTGGAACTCGAGGGCTTCGAGGTGGTGACCGCCGCCGACGGCGCCGAGTGCCTGGAGGTGGTCCGCCGGGTGCGGCCGGACGTGGTGACGCTGGACGTGGTGATGCCGCGTCTGGACGGCCTGCGGACGGCGGCCCGGCTGCGCGCGGCGCCCGGCACCAGCGCGCTGCCGATCGCGATCGTGAGCGCCTGCACCCCGGCCGACCTGGACCTGGGGGAGACGGTCGGGGTGGACGGCTACCTCGGCAAGCCCTTCGACCCGGCGGACCTGGTGGCGCTGGTGCGCCGGCTGATGACCCTGGGCGGGCGGCCCGGTGGGTTTCGCCCTGAGCGAACAGAGCGCACCGATCGAGGCTGACACCGCCGCCGGGGCGCCGCACGGGCGTCTCAACCGGCAAACCGAGTGGCGGGCGGGCACCCCGTCTCGCCTACGCTTGGCGTCGTGACCCCCGCAGAGCTTTCCCAGGCAGTCCAGGCCGCAGTGAGCGCCGCCGTCGAGGCGGGCGAGCTGGCCGTCGCCGTGCCCGAGCACGTGACGGTCGAGCGGCCCAAGAACAGGGACCACGGCGACTACGCGACCAACGTGGCCCTCCAGCTCGCCAAGGCGGCCGGCAAGCCGCCGCGAGCCGTCGCCGAGGCGCTGGCCGACCGCCTGCGAGGGATCACCGGCGTCGCCAAGGTCGACATCGCCGGTCCGGGCTTCCTGAACATCACCCTGGACACCGCCACCGCCGGTGCGCTCGCCCGCACCGTCGTCGAGGCCGGCGAGGCCTACGGGCGCAACGAGGCCCTCAAGGGCCTGAAGATCAACCTGGAGTTCGTCTCCGCCAACCCGACCGGCCCGATCCACATCGGCGGCGTCCGCTGGGCGGCCGTCGGCGACTCGCTCGCGCGCGTCCTGCGGGCCTCCGGTGCCGACGTCACCACCGAGTACTACCTCAACGACGCCGGCGTGCAGATCACCAAGTTCGCCGCCTCGCTGCAGGCCGCCGCGAACGGCCGCGAGGTGCCCGAGGGCGGGTACGTCGGCGAGTACATCGTCGACATCGCCAAGGCGATCACCGAAGCCGTCCCGGGCCTGCTCGACCTGCCCGAGGCCGAGCAACTGCAGGTCTTCCGCACCGAGGGCCTCGAGCTCATGGTCGCCGAGATCAAGCGCTCGATGGACGAGTTCGGCACCCACTTCGACGTCTGGTTCTCGGAGAAGTCGCTGCACGACTCCGGCGCCGTCGAGGAGGCCATCACCCGGCTGCGCGAGCAGGGCCACGTCTTCGACCAGGACGGCGCGGTCTTCCTGCGCACCACCGACTTCGGCGACGACAAGGACCGCGTCCTGATCAAGGCCGACGGCGACACCACCTACTTCGCCGCCGACGCCGCCTACTACCTGTCCAAGCGCGACCGCGGCACCGACGTCGCGCTCTACATGCTGGGCGCCGACCACCACGGGTACGTCAACCGCCTCAAGGCCATCTCGGCCTGCGCGGGCGACGACATGAACCACAACATCGAGGTGAAGATCGGCCAGTTCGTGAAGATGCTTCGCGACGGCGAAGAGGTCCGCATGTCCAAGCGGGCCGGCAACATCATCACGATCGACGACGTCGTCGAGTGGATCGGCGTGGACGCGGCCCGCTACACGCTGGCGCGCTCCTCCACCGACTCGACGATCACGCTCGACATCAACCTCCTGACGAGCCAGACCAACGAGAACCCGGTCTTCTACGTCCAGTACGCCCACACCCGGATGTGCGGCGTGGCCCGCAAGGCCGCCGAGCTGGGCGTGGACAAGGGCACGGCCGAGCAGTTCAAACCCGAGCTGCTCGCCACCGAGTGGGAGTCCGACGTGCTCGGCCACCTCGCCGAGTTCCCGCGCGTGCTGGCCACGGCCGGCGAGCTGCGCGAGCCGCACCGGGTCGCGGTGTACCTGGAGAAGCTCGCGAGCAAGTACCACCGCCTGTACGAGAACTGCATGTTCCTGCCCAAGGGCGACGAGGAGCTCAACGACACGCACCGGGCCCGCCTCTGGCTGGTCGAGGCGACCCGTACGGTGCTCGCCAACGGTCTCACGCTCCTGGGCGTGACGGCGCCCGAGCGGATGTAGGCACCACCCCCAAGCGCACAGCGGGGGGCGGCTGACGGTCAACGGGGACCGTCGCCGCCCCTCGCCATAGGTCTCGAAGGACTTAGGACAGATGAGTCGTTCCGCACACCCCGCAGGCCCCCGGCACGGGGACGTGCTGCCCGAGGGCCACTACCAGGCCCCGCCGGCCGACCTGAACGCGCTCGACCCCAAGGTCTGGTCGCGCACCGTGGCCCGCAACGCCGAGGGCGTGGCCACCGTCGCCGGGATCGACGTCAAGGCGCTGGCGGCCGAGTTCGGCACCCCGGCCTACGTCATGGACGAGGAGGACTTCCGCACCCGGGCGCGCGCCTGGCGGGACGCCTTCGGCGCCGACGCGGACGTCTACTACGCCGGCAAGGCGTTCCTCTCCAAGGCGGTCGTGCGCTGGCTGCACGAGGAGGGCCTGAACCTCGACGTGTGCAGCGTCGGCGAGCTGGTGGTGGCGCTGGCCGCCGGGATGCCGGCCGAGCGGATCGCGCTGCACGGCAACAACAAGTCGGTGGACGAGCTGGAGCACGCCGTGAAGGCGGGCGTCGGCCACGTCGTCGTCGACTCCTACGAGGAGATCGAGCGGCTGGCCGCGATCGCCGCCCGGCACGGCGTCCGCCAGCCGGTGCTGATCCGGGTCACCGTCGGCGTCGAGGCGCACACCCACGAGTTCATCGCGACGGCGCACGAGGACCAGAAGTTCGGCCTGTCGCTGACCGGGGGAGCGGCCGCCGAGGCGGTGCGCCGGGTCCTCGCTCACCCGACGAGCCTGGAGCTGCGCGGCATCCACTCGCACATCGGCTCGCAGATCTTCGACATGGCCGGCTTCGAGGTGGCCGCCCGCCGGGTGGTCGGTCTGCTCGCGCGGATCCGCGACGAGCACGGCGTCCAGCTGCCCGAGATCGACCTGGGTGGCGGCCTGGGCATCGCCTACACCAGCGACGACGACCCCCGCGAGCCGGCCGAGATCGCCGCCGCGCTGGCCGACATCGTCCGCCGCGAGTGCCGGGCGGCCGAGCTGGACGTGCCGCGGCTGAGCGTGGAGCCGGGCCGGGCGATCGTCGGCCCGACCGCGTTCACGCTGTACGAGGTCGGCACCGTCAAGCCGCTGGAGGGTCTGCGCACCTACGTCAGCGTGGACGGCGGCATGTCCGACAACATCCGCACCGCGCTGTACGACGCCGAGTACTCGGTGGCGCTCGTGTCGCGCACCAGCGACGCCGAGCCGATGCTGGCCCGGGTGGTCGGCAAGCACTGCGAGTCCGGCGACATCGTCGTGCGGGACGCCTTCCTGCCGGCCGACCTCGTCCCGGGCGACCTGCTCGCGGTGCCCGCCACCGGCGCGTACTGCCGCTCGATGGCGAGCAACTACAACCACGCCCTGAAGCCTCCCGTGGTGGCCGTCAAGGACGGTGCGGCGCGGGTGATCGTCCGGCGCGAGACGGAGGAGGATCTCCTGCGACTGGATATCGGATGACGAAATTCTTGTCTCAGATCATGGAACGACCGTAGATCCGTGCGGAAAGTCCCCGAGACTGGTACGGACCGAAGTTCCCGGCGGCCCGAGATAACCGCCGGAATTACCGAAGCACGATGAATGCAGAGCGGAGTCGGATGATGCGTACGCGCCCGCTGAAGGTGGCGTTGCTGGGTTGTGGTGTGGTGGGCTCCGAGGTGGCGCGCATCATGACGACGACGGCCGACGACCTCGCCGCGCGCATCGGTGCCCCGGTCGAGCTCGCCGGCATCGCGGTCCGCCGGGCCGGCCGGGAACGCCCCGGCGTGCCCGCGCACCTGCTGACCACCGATGCCGAGGCCCTGATCAACCGCGGCGACATCGACGTGGTGATCGAGGTCGTGGGCGGCATCGAGCCGTCCAAACACCACATCCTGTCGGCGTTCAAGCAGGGCGCCTCGGTGGTCAGCGCCAACAAGGCGCTGCTCGCCCAGGACGGTGCCGAACTGCACGCGGTCGCCGCGGCGGCCGGGGTGGACCTGTACTACGAGGCCGCGGTGGCGGGGGCGATCCCGCTGCTGCGCCCGCTGCGCGAGTCCCTCGCCGGCGACAAGGTGAACCGGGTGCTCGGCATCGTCAACGGCACCACCAACTTCATCCTCGACAAGATGGACAGCACCGGCGCCGGCTACTCGGAGGCGCTGGAGGAGGCCACCGCGCTCGGCTACGCCGAGGCGGACCCCACCGCCGACGTCGAGGGCTTCGACGCCGCCGCGAAGGCCGCGATCCTGGCCGGGATCGCCTTCCACACCAAGGTGACCGCGGCGGACGTCTACCGCGAGGGCATCACCGAGGTGACCGCGGCCGACATCGCCTCGGCCAAGGCGATGGGCTGCGTCGTCAAGCTGCTCGCGATCTGCGAGCGGGCGGCCGACGGCGAGTCCGTCACCGCGCGCGTGCACCCGGCGATGATCCCGCTGTCGCACCCGTTGGCCTCCGTCCGCGAGGCGTACAACGCGGTGTTCGTCGAGGCCGAGGCGGCCGGGCGGCTGATGTTCTACGGCCCGGGCGCCGGCGGCTCGCCGACC
This sequence comes from Kitasatospora sp. NPDC048722, assembly GCF_040650235.1. Classification (NCBI taxonomy): domain Bacteria; kingdom Bacillati; phylum Actinomycetota; class Actinomycetes; order Kitasatosporales; family Streptomycetaceae; genus Kitasatospora; species Kitasatospora sp. NPDC048722. The sequence goes on along the minus strand of NZ_JBEZGX010000049.1, from coordinate 46,231 downwards.
GCCTCGGCGGTGCTCGGCGACCTGGTCGCGGTGTGCCGCAACAAGCTCAACGAGGCCACCGGACCCGGCGACTCGGTGTACACGCAGCTGCCGGCCAAGCCGATGGACGAGGTCGTCACCCGCTACCACGTCAGCCTGGACGTGGACGACCGCGCCGGTGTGCTCGCCCAGGTGGCCTCCGTGTTCGCCGAGCACGGCGTCTCCATCGACACCGTGCGCCAGCAGGGCCGCGACGGCGACGCCTCGCTCGTCGTGGTCACCCACCGTGCCACCGACGCCGCCCTGTCGGCGACGGTCGACAAGCTCCGCGCGCTGGACAGCGTGCGGGACGTGGCCAGCATCATGCGGGTCGAAGGGGAGTAAGGAACTAGCCATGAACGCCGTTGCCGAGAACGTCGTCCGAGGCGCGCACACCCACCAGTGGCGCGGCCTGATCGAGGAGTACCGCGACCGCCTGCCGGTCACCGCGGCCACTCCGGTGGTCACCCTGCTCGAAGGCGGCACGCCGCTGGTCCCCGCCCAGGTGCTGTCCGAGCGCACGGGCTGCGAGGTCTACCTGAAGGTCGAGGGCGCCAACCCGACCGGCTCCTTCAAGGACCGCGGGATGACGATGGCCATCTCCAAGGCCAAGGAGGAGGGCGCGCAGGCCGTCATCTGCGCCTCCACCGGCAACACCTCGGCCTCCGCCGCCGCGTACGCGGTGCGGGCCGGGATGGTGTCGGCGGTGCTCGTCCCGCAGGGCAAGATCGCGCTGGGCAAGATGGGCCAGGCGCTGGTGCACGGCGCCAAGATCCTCCAGGTGGACGGGAACTTCGACGACTGCCTGACGCTCGCGCGCGAACTGTCCGAGAAGTACCCGGTGGCGCTGGTGAACTCGGTGAACCCGGTGCGCATCGAGGGCCAGAAGACGGCCGCCTTCGAGATCGTCGACATGCTCGGCGACGCCCCGGACATCCACGTCCTCCCGGTCGGCAACGCGGGCAACATCACCGCGTACTGGAAGGGTTACCGCGAATACGCCACCGACGGCCTGGCCTCCCGCACCCCGCGGATGTGGGGCTTCCAGGCCTCCGGCTCGGCCCCGATCGTGGACGGCGCGCCGGTGCTCAAGCCGCAGACCATCGCCACCGCGATCCGGATCGGCAACCCGGCCTCCTGGGACTTCGCGCTCGCCGCGCGGGACGAGTCGGGCGGCCTCATCGACAAGGTGACGGATCGTCAGATCCTGGCCGCCTACCGGCTGTTGGCCTCGCAGGAGGGCGTCTTCGTGGAGCCCGCATCGGCCGCCTCGGTGGCCGGTCTGCTGGCCAAGGCGGAGGCCGGCCTGGTCGACCCGGGCCAGCGGATCGTCTGCACCGTGACCGGCAACGGCCTCAAGGACCCGGACTGGGCGGTGGCCGGCGCGCCGCAGCCGCAGGTCGTCCCGGTCGACCCGGAGGCGGCGGCCCGGCGCCTGGGCCTGCTCGACTGACCCGCCGGAACGGGCCCATCGGGCCCATCGGGCAAAAGGCCCGATGCCCCACCGGACCGCGACGGGCCGACCCTTTCGGGGGTCGGCCCGTCGAAGTTCTCCACTGACACTTTTGTGTCAATTCCGCTGCGCATTCCGAACCGATTCCACCCCTCCCTTTGACCGGGTGGGGTGTGCATTCCGGCCAGAAGCGGCAACACACCAGATCGAAGGCCCACGGGGTGTACCACTGGGGAACCTCTCTTCGATACTCTGGGTCCGGCCGTGTGGCACATGCCCCGGGTCCGGCCCCCTCGCGGGCCGCACCGACGACTGTGACCGCCCGCCCCGGTACGGGGCCCGCGGCCCGCCTCCCCACCCTCGCACCGACGCGCTCCGCGCCGCCCGATTTCCCCAGGAGAGTCCACCGCATGGCCGGTCCCGCGTTCCGTGCCGCCGCCGTCCGGGTCCGGGTCCCCGCGACCAGCGCCAACCTCGGTCCGGGCTTCGACGCCTTCGGACTCGCGCTGGGCCTGTACGACGACGTGGTCGTCCGGGTCGCCGACTCCGGCCTGTCCGTCGACATCGCCGGGGAGGGCGCCGACTCGCTGGCCCGCGACGAGCGCCACCTCGTCGTCCGCTCGATGCGCGCCGCCTTCGACCGCCTCGGCGGCCAGCCGCGCGGCCTCGAAGTGGTCTGCGCCAACCGGATACCGCACGGCCGGGGCCTCGGCTCCTCGTCGGCGGCCATCTGCGCGGGCCTCGTGGCCGCCCGCGCCGTCACCATCGGCGGCCCGTCCGCGCTGGACGACGACGCGCTGCTGGACCTCGCCTCCGAGCTGGAGGGTCACCCCGACAACGTCGCGGCCTGCCTGCGCGGCAACTTCACCGTCGCCTGGACCGACGAGGAGTCGGCCAAGGCGGTCGTCCTGGAGCCGTCCGAGCGGGTCGTGCCGGTCGTCTTCGTGCCCGCCACCGAGGTGCTCACCAAGACCGCCCGCGGCCTGCTGCCCAAGACCGTCCCGCTCGGCGACGCCGCGGTGAACGCGGGCCGCGCCGCGCTGATGGTCGAGGCGCTGACCCGGCGCCCCGAGCTGCTGCTCGCGGCCACCGAGGACCGGCTGCACCAGGACTACCGCGCCTCCGCGATGCCCGAGAGCGCCGGCCTGGTGGGTGCCCTGCGCGCGGAGGGCGTCCCCGCGGTCATCTCCGGGGCCGGCCCGACCGTCCTCGCGCTCACCGACGAGGCGGGCGCCGACAAGGTGCTCTCCTTCGCCGGGCACCACGGCCACGGCGGCGACCCGGCGTTCGCCGCGCACCGCCTGGAGCTCGACCGCACCGGCGCCACGGTGCTCCCGCTGGACGCCTGAGCAGCACGTTCGGGCGGTCCGCCCGGGCCCGGCAACGGCACGCCCGCAGCCGGGCCGTCCGGACACGATTGGCAAGCGCAAGGCTGGGGAATGTCTGAGGGGGTCGGTAGTGTTAACCTCATTGCTGCACCAGGTGCCCTCCGGGGCTCGGTGCGCCGCGTCCCGATCCCAGCACTCCGCTGCCGCGGAGTCCCGGCGATATTCGGGGCGACGATTCTCCGGGAGCCCACCGCAGCGCGTACGCAGCCTGCCTGCGCGACTTGCGGCCGCATCCCGAAGCCGTGACGGCACCTGACTCCCACCCGCGGCCTCCCACCTTGAGGCCAGGACGGGCGGAGCGCGGGCCACCGTCACGCGACGGGGGCCCGGGATTCGCAGGCAGCGTGGGGGTACGCCCTTCGGGGAGGTCGGCACACGGCCGGCCCACCGCGCCACTCGCACCACCGTGCTTCGTGCACCGCACCTCGCAGCTCTCCCTCGACGGGCTTCCGCCATTCGAGGGATCCCCGCCTCGGACCGACGCAGTCGAGCGTTGGTCAGGACAGCACAACCGGTCGCCGAGCCAGACAGGCCGACGTCCGCTCCAGGGAAGGACCCTTAGTGAGCGACACCACCGATCTGATGGGCGCGCGCCCGGACGCCGACGCGTCGGACGCCGCCGCCCCCGCTGCCCCGGCCCGGCGCCGCCGTTCGGCCGCCGCGGGCCTGGACGGGATGGTCCTGGCCGAGCTGCAGAAGCTCGCCGCGGACCTGGGCATCACCGGTACCGGACGCATGCGCAAGAGCCAGCTGATCGAGACCATCAAGGAGAAGAGCGGCGGCGACCCGCTGCTCGCCGCCGGTGGTGGCGCCCCGGCCGCCAAGCGCACCGCCGCCAAGGCGGACGCCGAGGCCCCGGCCGAGAAGCCGGCCCGCCGCACCAAGGCCGCCGCGGCCGCCGCCGCCCCGGCCGACGAGCCGCAGGCCCAGATCGAGATCCCGGTGCAGGCCGCCCCCGAGACCGCCGCGCCCGCCCGCGCCGAGCGCACCCGCCGCCGCGCCACCTCGGCCGCCGGCGCCCCGGTCGCCGAGACCGCCGCCGCCGAGCCGGCCGCCGTCGTCGTGGCCGAGCCGAAGCAGGCCGAGGCCCGCCCGGCCGAGACCCGCGCCTTCGAGGGCCGCGAGGAGGGCCGCCCCGAGTCCCGCCGCGACCGCCGCGAGCGCCGCGACCGCCGTGACGCCGGCGAGCGCACCGAGCGCCAGGAGGGCGGCGAGGTCCAGGCCGGCCAGGAAGGCGAGAGCCGCGAGTCGCGCCGCGACCGCCGCAACCGCCGTGAGCGCGCCGACCGCCAGGGCCAGCAGGGCGGCGGCCAGCAGCAGGGCACCCAGGGCGACGGCCAGGCCCGCCAGGGCGGTCAGCAGCAGACCCAGCAGCAGCCGCAGGCGCAGCAGGGCGGCTACGACGACGACGAGTTCGGCGACGGCCGCCGTGGCCGTCGCGGCCGCTACCGCGACCGCCGTGGCCGCGGCAGCCGCCGCGAGGGCTTCGAGACCGGCGCCCCCGAGCCGCAGATCGGCGAGGACGACGTCCTGATCCCGGTCGCGGGCATCCTGGACATCCTGGACAACTACGCGTTCGTGCGCACCTCCGGCTACCTGCCGGGCCAGAACGACGTCTACGTCTCGCTCGCCCAGGTCCGCAAGAACGGCCTGCGCAAGGGCGACGCCATCACCGGTGCCGTGCGTCAGCCGCGCGAGGGCGAGCGCCGCGAGAAGTTCAACGCCATGGTGCGCCTGGACTCCGTCAACGGCATGGACCCGGAGAGCGGCCGCGGCCGCCCCGAGTTCAACAAGCTCACCCCGCTGTACCCGCAGGAGCGGCTGCGCCTGGAGACCGACCCGGGCGTGCTGACCACCCGGATCATCGACCTCGTGTCGCCGATCGGCAAGGGCCAGCGCGGTCTGATCGTCGCGCCGCCGAAGACCGGCAAGACGATGGTGCTGCAGGCGGTCGCCAACGCCATCACGCACAACAACCCCGAGTGCCACCTGATGGTCGTCCTGGTGGACGAGCGTCCGGAGGAGGTCACCGACATGCAGCGGTCGGTGAAGGGCGAGGTCATCTCCTCGACCTTCGACCGCCCGGCGGAGGACCACACCACCGTCGCCGAGCTCGCGATCGAGCGCGCCAAGCGACTGGTGGAGCTCGGCCACGACGTCGTGATCCTGCTGGACTCGATCACCCGCCTCGGCCGCGCCTACAACCTGGCGGCGCCGGCCTCCGGCCGCATCCTGTCCGGTGGTGTCGACTCGACCGCGCTGTACCCGCCGAAGAAGTTCTTCGGTGCCGCGCGCAACATCGAGAACGGCGGCTCGCTGACCATCCTGGCCACCGCGCTGGTCGAGACCGGCTCGCGCATGGACGAGGTGATCTTCGAGGAGTTCAAGGGCACCGGCAACATGGAGCTCAAGCTCGACCGCAAGCTCTCGGACAAGCGCATCTTCCCGGCCGTCGACGTGGACGCCTCCAGCACCCGCAAGGAGGAGATCCTGCTCGGCAGCGAGGAGTTGGCCATCGTCTGGAAGCTGCGCCGGGTGCTGCACGCGCTCGACTCGCAGCAGGCGATCGAGCTGCTGCTGGACAAGATGAAGCAGACCAAGAGCAACGCCGAGTTCCTGATGCAGATCGCCAAGACGACCCCCGGGTCCGGCGACTGACCGCAGTCGCACGGCTCGGCCGTCATGGAACCCCGGATCGCGCGAGCGGTCCGGGGTTCCGGCGTTCCCGGGCCCGCCGTCGGGCCGGTTGTTCCAGAGTCGGTACATCTCGACCACATTGGTGACTCTTGTCCGATTTACCCTGGAGCGTATGGCCGAGCACAAGAGCGTCCCGAGCAGCCGCCGCAGAGTCCTGCGGGTGGTCGCCTGCGCGTCCGCCGCGATCGCCCTCCTCGGCGCCGGGGCCGCCGCGTGGGCCTACTTCACGCTCGACGGCAACATCAAGAGCGTCGACATCAACGCCCGGCTGGGCGACGCCCGGCCGCCGGCCGCCACCGACGGCTCGTTCAACATCCTCGTGCTGGGCTCCGACTCGCGGGCCGGCGCGAACGGCGGCCTGGCGGGCGGGGACACCGGTGACACCGCGCGCTCCGACACCGCGATGGTCGTGCACGTCAGCCAGGACCACTCGCGCGCGGAGGTCGTCTCGATCCCGCGCGACACCTTCGTCGACCGCCCCGACTGCACCGACGCGAGCGGCAAGCCCGTGCCGGCCCTCAAGCGCGCCATGTACAACAGCGCCTTCGAGGCCGGCGGCGCCGCCTGCGCGGTCAAGACCACCGAGCAGCTGACCGGGCTGCGGATGGACCACTACGTCCAGGTCGACTTCGCCGGGTTCGCCCGGGTCGTGGACGCGATAGGCGGGGCCACCGTGACCACCGCGGTGGCCATCCACGACAAGGACAGCGGGCTCGACCTCCCGGCCGGCGAGCACCGCCTCGACGGCCGGCAGGCGCTCGCCTTCGTCCGCACCCGGCACGGCGTCGGCGACGGCAGCGACCTCGGCCGGATCGAGCTGCAGAAGCAGATGGTGAAGTCGCTGCTCCGGCAGACCGGCGGGGCGGGCATGCTCACCGACCCGGTCAAGCTGTGGTCGATCGGCGACACCGTCACGAAGAGCATCACCACCGACTCGGCGCTCGGGTCGGTGAACGCGCTGGTGGGCCTCGCCCAGGAGCTCAAGGGCATCGGTCCGGACCAGCTGAGCATGGTGACCCTGCCGGTGGTCGCCGCCCCCGGCGACCCCAACCGCGTGGTCGAGCAGCAGCCCCAGGCGAACCAGGTCTGGGCGGCGCTCAAGGCCGACCTGCCGGTCCCGCAGGCGGTCGTCGCGGCCCAGCCCCAGAACCCCGCCGAGGCGGCCTCGACGGCCTCCCCGGCGGCCGCGGCGCGGCGCTGAGGGCGTCCGGAATAACCCGGGACACGACCCGGTTTGGGAAGATGCGGCCCGTCCTGGCAGACTGGACCGTCGGTCCCGGTTCACGAGCGGCATTCCAGCCGCCGACCCGGTGCCCTCCCGATACCTAGGAGAACCCCTTGAAGTCCAACGTTCACCCCGAGTACGTGGTCACCCGTGTGACCTGCACCTGCGGCGCCGAGTTCGTGACCCGCTCGACCGAGACCAGCGGCGAGATCCGCGCCGAGGTCTGCTCGCAGTGCCACCCGTTCTACACCGGCAAGCAGAAGATCCTCGACACCGGTGGCCGCGTGGCCCGCTTCGAGGCCCGCTTCGGCAAGCAGCACAGCGCGAAGGCCTAGCGCTCCCTCGGCGCCGGTTCCCGGTGCCCCCGTACTCGTTCCGGGGGCGCTGGGGACCGGCGCCGTTCGCGTCCCACCACTCCATCCGATCCCCGGGAAGAAGGCCACCCCCATGTTCGAGGCAGTCGAAGAGCTCCTCGTCGAGCACGCCGACCTCGAGAAGAGGCTGGCCGACCCGTCCGTCCACGCCGACCAGGCCAACGCCCGCAAGCTGGCCAAGCGGTACGCCGAGCTGACCCCGATCACCCGGGTCTACCGGGAGTGGCGACAGGCCGGCGAGGACATCGAGGCGGCGCGTGAACTCGCCGCCGAGGACCCGGAGTTCATCGCCGAGGTGAAGGACTCCGAGGCGCGCCGCGAGGAGCTCACGGAGGAGCTGCGGATGCTGCTCGTCCCGCGCGACCCGAGCGACGACAAGGACGTCATCCTGGAGATCAAGGCGGGCGAGGGCGGCGAGGAGTCCGCGCTGTTCGCCGGCGACCTGCTCCGGATGTACCTGCGCTTCGCCGAGCGGACCGGCTGGAAGACCGAGATCATCGACTCCAACGAGTCGGACCTCGGCGGCTACAAGGACGTCTCGGTCGCGGTCAAGACCAAGGGCAACGCCGAGCCCGGCCAGGGCGTCTGGGCCCGGCTGAAGTACGAGGGCGGCGTGCACCGCGTGCAGCGCGTGCCGGCCACCGAGTCGCAGGGCCGCATCCACACCTCCGCGGCGGGCGTGCTGGTCACCCCCGAGGCGGAGGAGGTCGAGGTCGAGATCCACGCCAACGACCTGCGGATCGACGTCTACCGCTCGTCCGGCCCCGGCGGCCAGTCGGTCAACACCACCGACTCCGCGGTCCGGATCACCCACCTGCCGACCGGTATCGTGGCGTCCTGCCAGAACGAGAAGAGCCAGCTGCAGAACAAGGAACAGGCGATGCGCATCCTGCGTTCGCGCCTGCTCGCCGCCGCGCAGGAGGAGGCCGAGCGGGAGGCCTCGGACGCGCGCCGCAGCCAGGTCCGCACGGTGGACCGCTCCGAGCGGATCCGCACGTACAACTACCCCGAGAACCGCATCTCGGACCACCGCACGGGCTTCAAGTCGTACAACCTGGACCAGGTCCTGGACGGCGAACTGAGCGCGGTGATCCAGTCCTGCGTCGACGCGGACGCGGCGGCCAAGCTCGCCGCGGCCCAACAGAACTGAGACCGGCGCCCCAGCGCCGGACAACCCCGCAGCCGGAGCGCAGAAACAAGAGGTCGTACGGATGAACCTGCTGCTCGCCGAGGTGGCCCAGGCCACCCAGCGGTTGGCCGCGGCCGGCGTGCCCTCGCCGCGCTTCGACGCGGAGGAACTCGCCGCCTACGTCCACAACGTCAAGCGCAGCCAGCTGCACACGGTGAAGGACGCCGACTTCGACGCCCGCTACTGGGAGGCGGTCTCCCGCCGCGAGGCGCGCGAGCCGCTCCAGCACATCACCGGGCGGGCGTTCTTCCGCTACCTGGAGCTGGAGGTCGGCCCCGGGGTGTTCGTGCCCCGGCCGGAGACCGAGAGCGTCGTCGAGTGGGCCATAGACGCCGTCCGCGACATGGACGTCGCCGAGCCGCTGGTCGTCGACCTGTGCTCCGGCTCGGGCGCCATCGCGCTCGCGCTCGCCCAGGAGCTGCCGCGCTCGACCGTGCACGCCTTCGAACTCGACGAGGGCGCGCTGGAGTACACCCGGCGCAACATCGACGCCAGCCCGGACCGGGCCCGCATCACCCTGCACGCCGGCGACGCCACCCAGGCCTTCGCCGACGACCGCTCCTGGGACGGCCGCTTCGACCTGGTCATCTCCAACCCGCCGTACATCCCGCTCACCGAGTGGGAGTACGTCGCCCCCGAGGCCCGCGACCACGACCCGCAGATGTCGCTGTTCTCGGGCGAGGACGGCCTGGACACCATCCGCGGCATCGAGCGCGTGGCCGCCCGGCTGCTGCGCCCGGGCGGCGCGGTGGTGATCGAGCACGCCGACCAGCAGGGGGGCCAGGTGCCCTGGATCTTCAACGAGGAACGCGGCTGGACGGACACCGCCGATCACCGCGACCTGAACAACCGGCCGCGCTTCACGACCGCCCGAAGGGTGTCGTTGTGAACGGTCGAGCACGGCACGACCGCGCGGCAGGCGCCGTCGTGACCCGCCCCGCGCCGTACCGCCGCGCGCAGTGCCGCGCCGTGAACGTCATGAGCCACTCCGGAAGGGGACCGCACCGATGAGCCGCCGCTACGACTGTGCCGATGCCGGGGACCGCGCCACCGGTCTGCGGGAGGCCGCCTCCTCGATCCGCCGCGGCGAACTCGTCGTGCTGCCCACCGACACCCTGTACGGCGTCGGCGCCGACGCGTTCTCGCCGGAGGCCGTGGCCGCGCTGCTGGCCGCCAAGGGCCGGGGCCGGAACATGCCCTCGCCCGTCCTCGTCGGCTCCCCGACCACCCTGCACGGCCTGGTCACCGACTTCTCCGAGCAGGCCTGGGAGCTCGTCGACGCCTTCTGGCCCGGTGGCCTCACCCTGGTCGCCAGGCACCAGCCCTCGCTGCGCTGGGACCTCGGCGAGACCCGCGGCACCGTCGCCGTCCGGATGCCGCTGCACCCGGTCGCCATCGAGCTGCTGAACGCCACCGGACCGCTGGCCGTCTCCAGTGCCAACAAGACCGGCGGTCCGTCCCCGGCCACCTGCGACGAGGCACAGGCGCAGCTCGGCGACGCCATCTCGGTCTACCTGGACGGCGGCCAGGCCGACCACGCGACCGCCTCCTCCATCGTCGACGTCACGGGCAAGGTCCCGGTCCTGCTGCGGGCGGGCGCGATCAGCGTCGAGCAGCTGAGGGAGGTCGTCCCCGACCTGGAGGCCGGAAGTTGACACCCACCGCCTCGCTCCACGCCGGTCCGGGCATAGCGCCGTACCTGAGCGTGGGACCCAGGCCGCTGGACCACTTCCGGATCCTGTACGTCTGCACCGGCAACATCTGCCGCTCGCCGATCGCCGAGCGGCTGACCCGGCGTGAGCTCGACACCCGGCTCAGCCCCAGGGTGGCCGGGCGGATCCTGGTGGAGAGCGCCGGCACCTGGGGCCACGTGGGCGCGCCGATGGAGGACCACGCCGCGACCGTGCTCGACGAGTACGGCGCCGACAGCGGCGGTTTCACCGGCCGGGAGCTGCTGGACGAGCACGTGGTCGAGGCCGACCTCGTGCTCACCGCGACCCTGGACCACCGCGCCCAGGTCATCTCGATGGGCCACGAGGCGGGGCTGCGGACCTTCACGCTGAAGGAGTTCACCCGGCTGGTGCGGACGATAGACCCCGGCACCCTGCCGGATCCGCGCCGCGGCGCGGACGTCACCGAGCGCGCCCGCGCGCTGGTCCGGGCCGCCGCCGCGCTGCGCGGCTGGCTGCTGGCCGCCACCCCGGAGTCCGACGAGGTGGACGACCCGTACGGGGCGCCGATCGGCATGTTCCGCAACTGCGGCGAGGAGATATTCCACGCGGTCGACCCGGTGGTCACCGCGCTCACCGGGGTGCCCGCGCACCCCTGAGCGCCCGCGTCCGCAGGGCCCTCCGCGCGCCCGCCCGGGTGCACCCGGCCCGCGTCGGCGAGCCACCCGGGGGGCCCGGTCCTACGCTGGAGGGACCGACCCCCGTAGCGCCCGGGAGCACCGCCATGACCGTCACCGACGCCGCGTCCGGCACCACCACGACGACGGGGCGCCCCTGGGCGTCCGAGGCGCTGCACCGGGCCGATCCCCAGCTGGCCGACCTGCTGGCCGCGGAGGCCGAGCGGCGGGCCGAGACGGTCCAGCTGCTGGCGGGGGAGAACCTGACCTCACCGGCCGTCCTGGCGGCTCTGGGCGGCCCGCTGATCGACAAGTACGCCGAGGGGTACCCCGGACGCCGCCACCACACGGGCTGCGCCCTCGCGGACGCCGCGGAGCTGCTCGCGATCGACCGGGCGCGCGAGCTGTTCGCCGCGCCCCACGCCAACGTCCAGCCCCGCTCGGCGACTTCGGCGATGCTGGCGGCGTACGCGGCGCTGCTGCGGCCCGGTGACGGCGTGCTGGCGATGTCGCTGGAGCACGGCGGGCACCTCAGCTGCGGCTCGCGGGCGAACTTCTCCGGCCGGTGGTTCGCCTTCACCGGCTACGGCGTGCGCGAGGACGACGGGCTGATCGACCTCGACCAGGTGCGCGAACTCGCCCACCAGGTGCGGCCGAAGGCCATCGTGGCGGGCTCGATCTCCCACCCCAGGCACCCGGACTGGGCCGCGTTCCGGGAGATCGCCGACGAGGTGGACGCGTACCTCATCGCCTCCGCCGCGCAGACCACCGGCCTGATCGCGGCCGGTGCGGCGCCCTCCCCGGTGCCGTACGCGGACGTCACGGTGGCGGCCACCCACAAGCTGCTGCGCGGCCCGCGCGGCGGCCTGCTGCTGTCCACCGCGGAGCTGGCCGAGCGGATCGACCGGGCGGTGTTCCCGTTCAGCCAGGGCGGCGCGGCGATGAACGAGGTGGCCGGAAAGGCCGTGGCGCTCGCGGAGGCGGCGACGCCCGCCTACCGGGAGTACGCGCGGCGGGCGGTCGCGGGGGCGCGCGCACTCGCAGAGGGGCTTGCGCAGGCCGGGTTGCGCCCGTTGACCGGCGGGACCGACACCCACCTCGTGACGGCCGACGTGCGCCCGCTCGGCGTCACCGGGGCCGAGGCGGAGCGGCGCTGCGCGGCGGCCGGGCTGCTGCTCGGCAAGAGCGCCCTGCCGTACGACCCCGCGCCGCCCTCCGAGTCCTCCGGGATCCGGCTCGGCACCGGCACGGTGACCACGCAGGGGATGGGGGAGCGGGAGCTCGCGGAGATCGCCGGGCTGATCGGCCGGCTGCTCGCCGGGGACGAGGTCGCGTCGGTCGGCGCACGGGTGCGGGAACTGGCCCTCTCCTTCGCGGACCACGGGTGAACGAGCGCGGCGGGAGAACGCATCGAGGGGTGCGCGTTCCGCGGAGCGACCGCCGAGCGCAGCGAGGTGGCCGCACAGCGACGTATCCGGATCTCCTACCCGGTAGGGCGAACCGCGATGCACGTCCCCGGCGTCCGACTCAATAAGGTGTGTGCCGTGGCGACGCACCTCGAACCCCGGACAGGCGCGGGAGTACTCTCGGTACCTTCCCGCAGGACAGTGACACAGGAGGCCAGTGGTGCGTGAGTATCTGCTGGTCCTGTTCACCACCGCGGCCGTCACCTACCTGCTGACCGGCCCGGTCCGGAAGTTCGCGATCGCGGCCGGCGCCATGCCGCCCGTCCGGGCCCGGGACGTGCACCGCGAGCCCACTCCGCGGCTCGGCGGCATCGCGATGTTCGGCGGCCTGTGCGCGGGCATCCTGGTCGCCTCCCAACTCGACAACCTGAGCAAGGTGTTCACGCAGGGCACCGACATCCGCGCGCTGCTCTCCGGCGCCGGGATCATGTGGCTGCTCGGCGTGCTCGACGACAAGTGGGGCGTGGACGCGCTGGTCAAGCTCGGCGGCCAGATGATCGCCGCCGGTGTGATGGTCTGGCAGGGGGTCACGGTGATCACCCTCCCGGTGCCCGGTGTCGGAGCGGTCGCGGTCAGCCCCACCCAGGGCATGGTCATCTCGGTGACGCTGGTCGTCGTCATGGTCAACGCGGTGAACTTCATCGACGGCCTGGACGGCCTGGCCGGCGGCATGGTCTGCATCGCCGCGATGGCGTTCTTCCTGTACTCCTACCGGCTCTGGTACGGCTACGCGATCACCGACGCCGCTCCCGCCGTGCTGTTCAGCGTGCTGCTGATCGGCATGTGCCTGGGCTTCCTGGCGCACAACATGCACCCCGCGCGGATCTTCATGGGCGACTCCGGCTCGATGATGCTGGGCCTGATGCTGGCCGTCGCCGCGATCTCGATCACCGGCCGGGTCGACCCGGACCTGATCAACAACGAGACCGGGTCGCAGACCGCCACCGTCCACGCCCTCGTGCCGATCTACATCCCGCTGCTGCTGCCGCTGACCGTCATCGCGCTGCCGCTGGCGGACCTGCTGCTCGCCGTCGTCCGCCGCACCTGGGCGGGCCAGTCGCCGTTCGCCGCGGACAAGCGCCACCTGCACCACCGGCTGCTCCAGGTCGGGCACTCGCACAGCCGGGCCGTGCTGATCATGTACTTCTGGGCGGCGCTGATCGCCTTCGGCACGGTGGCCTTCTCGGTCACCAACACCGGCCGCACGGTGGTGCTGACGCTCGCCGGGCTCTGCCTGGTCGGCCTGGTCGTGCTCCTGACGCCGCGGTTCCGGCCGCGCGCCCCGCGCGCGGTGCAGGCCTTCGTGCCGCCGCGCTACCGCCGGCAGCCCTCCGGTCCGATGGCTGAACTGTCGGCCAAGGACAAGCAACTTCTGGGTGAAGCCAGCCAGGGCTCCTCGGCGTCCTCCGAACCCCATGGCCGGGCCACCGGGCGGCGCTGACACGGGACTTGACGCTCCGCCAGATGGGCTCACCCGATCGGCGGCACTCCTGCTCCGTCAGTGTGACAGGAGCCACACATTCATGGTAAAGCTCTCATCAAATAGTTTGTGATACCGTTCACGAGTACCGAGAACACGCCGAAAGACCTGACAGGTGGAGGACTTCCGTCCCCGGTCGGTCTCCCTCGACGGGCCCGCCGCTCCAGCGGGCGGCCCGGCGGCGGCCCCTCGGTCCGGTGCCACCCCACCGAGTGTTCTGCCCCGTCCCCGTAACACCGACATGCCGCCGGAGCTGCCGACATGCCGTCCACCGACGCCCGGATCCTCCGAGGCGCCGCGATTCCCACTGCGGTCGCCGGGATCATCGCCATGGCGATCTCGTTCCCCGTCGCCGGTGGGAAGGCTCTGCTCGGCGCCCTGTTCGGCGCGCTGCTCGTGATGGCCTTCTTCAGCTTCGGCCAGGTCGCGCTCGACCGCCTGACCAGGTCGAACCCGCACATCATGATGGCCGCGGCGCTGCTCGTGTACACCACCCAGATCCTGCTGGTGGGCATCGTCCTCGCGGTCTTCAAGAACACCGAACTCTTCAACCGGCAGGCGTTCGCCTTCACCCTGCTCGGCTGCGCCCTCGTCTGGACGGGCTTCCAGGTGCGCGGCGCGCTCAAGGCCAAGACCTTCTACGTCGTCCCCGACGCCTCCGAAAAGAAGGACGACAAGTCCTCCGGCTCGGGGCGTCAACAGTGACGAGGCCCTGCTGTCCCCCCAACGAGGGGGGCGGTGTTTATGCGCCACTGACGGGCTGCTATCGTCCGTCGCAACAACGGAGTAAGGGAAGAGGCCAGGTCTGTCCTGACAGTGGACGGATCGCCCCCCGGATCCGCGAAGTCTTCGATGATCCCGCGGCGGTGCAGCGCACCGCCGCGCAGGATCCGCGAGAAACCCATCAAGTTCCAGTGCCGCTCCGTGGTCGCAGGCCACGCCGACACACCGAGGTTGCCGTAACCATGCGTCACGACGAAGGAGTCCGTGGTGAGTGCTGAACCACTCATGTCCCTCGCCTCAGGCAGTTGCCACTTCGGGGACGCTGGTTGCGGCTTCCCGGCTCCGGGCCTGAACGAGTTCGACTTCAAGCCGATCTTCACGATCGGCAGCTTCTACTTCAACAAGCCGATGCTGCTGTCGATGATCGTCGCAGTGCTTGTTGTCGTCTTCTTCTGGGCCGCCTTCGCCAAGCCGCGCCTGGTCCCCGGCAAGATGCAGCTCGTCGCGGAGATCGGTTACGACTTCGTCAAGCGCTCCATCGTGCTGGAGACGATCGGCAAGAAGGGCGAGAAGTACGTCCCGATGCTGGTCTCGATGTTCTTCTTCATCTGGTTGATGAACATCATGTCGATCATCCCGTTCGCGCAGTTCCCCGTGACGGCGGCGATCGCGTTCCCGGCCGGCCTCGCGGCGGTCGTGTGGATCACCTACATGACGCTGACCTTCAAGAAGCACGGCTTCGTCGGCGGTTTCAAGAACCTCTGCTGGCCCTCGGGCATCCCCGGCTGGGTCATGTTCATCCTGGTGCCGATCGAGTTCTTCTCGAACATCTTCGTGCGCCCCTTCACGCTCGCGGTCCGAGCCTTCGCGAACATGTTCGCCGGCCACCTGCTGATCGTGATGTTCTCCATCGCCTCCTGGTACCTGCTCAGCCCGACCCTGGGCGCGCTGTACGGCTCGGCCTCGTTCGTCGTCGCCGTCGCCCTGACCGCCTTCGAGCTGCTGGTCCAGTTCCTGCAGGCCTACATCTTCGTGATGCTGGCCAGCAGCTACATCGCCGGTGCCCTCGAAGAGTCGCACTGAGCCAGGGGGCTTCGGCCCCGACCCGAACCACCTTCCGGATCGCCCGGTGGCCAATCACCACCGGTTCACCACCCCTGCAAAGGACAAACGTCAATGAGCTACATCGCTGAGGGCACTGTCTACGGTTCCGTCGCCTCCATCGGCTACGGCCTCGCGGCCATCGGCCCCGGCATCGGCGTCGGTCTGATCTTCGGTAACGGTGTCCAGGCCATGGCCCGTCAGCCCGAGGCTGCCGGTCTCATCCGTTCCAACATGTTCATCGGCTTCGCGCTGACCGAGGCGCTCGCCCTCATCGGCATCGTCATGCCGTTCGTCTTCGGCAACAAGTAATCCGCCGTAGACCCTTTCTGAGGAAGGTCCAGATATGAGCATGGCGATCGTCCAGCTCGCGGCCGAGGAGAAGATGAACCCCCTCCTCCCCGCGTGGCCCGAGATCATCATCGGCCTGCTCTGCTTCTTCATCGTCTTCGGTCTGCTCGGCAAGAAGCTCCTCCCCAGCATCGAGAAGGTGCTGTCGGAGCGCCGGGACGCGATCGAGGGCGGGATGGAGCGCGCCGAGGCCGCTCAGGCGGAGGCCCAGGCCCTGCTTGAGCAGTACCGCGCCGAGCTCGCCGAGGCGCGCCACGAGGCTGCCCGCATCGTCGAGCAGGCTCGCGAGCAGGGTGCCGCCCAGCTCGCCGAGATGCGCGAGGAGGGCCAGCGTCAGCGCGAGGCCATCGTCGCTGCCGGCCACGCCCAGATCGAGGCCGACAAGAAGCAGGCGACTGCCGCCCTGCGCCAGGACGTGGGTTCGCTGGCCTCCCAGCTGGCCTCCCGCATCGTGGGTGAGTCCCTCGAGGACCACGCCCGGCAGAGCGGCGTCATCGACCGCTTCCTGGACGAGCTGGAGGCCAAGGCCGCCGTTGCTCAGGGTGCGGCCAAGTGATCGGCGCAAGCCGTGAGGCCCTCGCCGCCGGGCGGCAGAACCTGGAGAGCCTGACCGACTCCACCTCGGTGGACGCGGTCAAGCTCGCCGAGGAGCTCACCGCCGTCACGGTCCTGCTGGACCGTGAGGTGTCGCTGCGCCGCGTCCTGACCGACCCGTCCCGGTCGGGCCAGGACAAGGCCCAGCTGGTCTCCTCGCTGCTGACCGGTCAGGTCTCCGGCGAGACCGCCGACCTGGTGGCCGGCCTGGTCCGCTCGCGCTGGTCCGGTTCGCGCGACCTGGTCGACGCGACCGAGCAGCTCGCCGCGTACGCCGAGGTCATCGCCGCCGACAAGGCGGGTGCGCTGGACGACGTCGAGGACGAGCTGTTCCGCTTCGGCCGCGTCGTGGCCGGCTCGCACGAGCTGCGCGCCGCGCTGACCGAGCCGAAGGCCGGCATCGCCGCCAAGGCGGAGCTGATCAAGAAGCTGCTCGGCGGCCGCGCCAACGCGGGCACCGTCCGGCTGGTCACCGCCCTCGTGAACGCGCCGCGTGGCCGTAGCCTGGAGCAGGGCCTGGAGTCCTACTCGAAGCTCGCCGCCGCGCGTCGCGGCCGGGTGGTGGCCCTGGTCACCACCGCGGTGCCGCTGTCGGACGCACAGAAGGAGCGCCTGTCCGGTGCTCTGGGCCGGATGTACGGCCGCCAGGTCCACCTGAACATCGACGTCGACCCCGAGGTCGTCGGCGGGGTCCGGGTGCAGATCGGCGCCGAGATCATCGAGGGCACCGTGTCGAGCCGCCTCGAAGGCGCTCGCCAGTCGCTCGAAGGCTGAGTACCGAAGCAGCACATCCGACCCTCGGTCGGGAAACCGGCTCCCAACGGAGCCGGCACATCGTACGGCCGGTTCGGCAGACCCGGCCGAGAGTCGAATACTTGCGGCCCTCAATGGCGGGCCGAGGATCGCAAACTAGGAGAGCAGGGAAGCCTGATGGCGGAGCTTACGATCCGTCCGGAGGAGATCCGGGACGCGCTGGCCGACTTTGTCCAGTCGTACCAGCCGGACGCCGCTTCTGTGGAAGAGGTCGGCACGGTCACTGACGCGGCGGACGGCATCGCCCATGTCGAGGGTCTCCCCTCGGTCATGGCGAACGAGCTGCTGAAGTTCGAGGACGGCACGCTCGGCCTCGCGCTGAACCTCGACACCCGCGAGATCGGTGTCGTCATCCTCGGCGAGTTCGGCGGCATCGAAGAGGGCCAGACCGTGCGCCGCACGGGCGAGGTCCTGTCGGTCCCGGTCGGCGACGGCTACCTCGGCCGCGTCGTGGACCCGCTGGGCAACCCGATCGACGGCCTGGGCGAGATCGCCTCCTCCGGCCGCCGCGCCCTGGAGCTGCAGGCCCCCGGCGTCATGGTCCGCAAGTCGGTCCACGAGCCGATGCAGACCGGCATCAAGGCCATCGACGCGATGACCCCGATCGGCCGCGGCCAGCGTCAGCTGATCATCGGCGACCGCCAGACCGGCAAGACCGCCGTGGCGATCGACACGATCATCAACCAGCGCGACAACTGGCGCTCGGGCGACCCGAAGAAGCAGGTCCGCTGCATCTACGTCGCCGTCGGCCAGAAGGGCTCCACCATCGCGTCCGTCCGCGGCGCCCTGGAGGAGGCCGGCGCGCTGGAGTACACCACGATCGTGGCCGCTCCCGCCTCCGACCCGGCCGGCTTCAAGTACCTCGCCCCGTACACCGGTTCGGCCATCGGCCAGGAGTGGATGTACGACGGCAAGCACGTCCTGATCATCTTCGACGACCTGTCGAAGCAGGCCGAGGCCTACCGCTCCGTCTCCCTGCTGCTGCGCCGCCCGCCGGGCCGCGAGGCCTACCCGGGTGACGTCTTCTACCTGCACTCCCGCCTGCTGGAGCGCTGCGCGAAGCTCTCCGACGAGCTGGGCGCCGGCTCGATGACCGGTCTGCCGATCATCGAGACCAAGGCCAACGACGTCTCGGCGTACATCCCGACCAACGTCATCTCCATCACCGACGGCCAGTGCTTCCTGGAGTCCGACCTGTTCAACGCCGGCATCCGCCCGGCCGTGAACGTCGGTATCTCGGTCTCCCGCGTCGGTGGCTCGGCCCAGATCAAGGCGATGAAGTCGGTCGCCGGCCGTCTGCGCCTGGACCTCGCCCAGTACCGCGAGCTGGAGGCCTTCGCCGGCTTCGGCTCCGACCTGGACGCGGCCTCCAAGGCCCAGCTGGAGCGCGGTGCGCGCATGGTCGAGCTGCTGAAGCAGGGCCAGTACCAGCCGTTCCCGGTCGAGGAGCAGGTCGTCTCCATCTGGGCCGGCACCACCGGCAAGCTGGACGACGTCCCGGTCGCGGACATCCGCCGCTTCGAGCGCGAGTTCCTGGACCACCTGCGCCTGCAGCACAAGGACCTGCTGGCCGGCATCGTCGAGACCAGCAAGCTGGAGGACGGCACCATCGACGCTCTCACCAGCGCGATCGCCGCCTTCAAGCAGGGCTTCACCACCGCCGACGGCAAGCTCCTCGGCGAGCAGGCCTGAGTCCGGTAGCGAGGGAAAGGACGTAACGACCCATGGGAGCACAGCTTCGGGTCTACAAGCGCCGGATCCGCTCTGTCACCGCGACGAAGAAGATCACCAAGGCGATGGAGATGATCTCCGCGGCGCGCATCGGCAAGGCGCAGCGCGCGGTGGCCGCCTCCACCCCGTACGCCGATGAGCTCACCCGGGCGGTGACGGCGGTGGCCACCCGGTCCAACGCCAAGCACCCGCTCACCACCGAGAACCCGAACGCCACCCGCGCCGCCGTCCTGCTGATCACGGCGGACCGCGGCCTGGCCGGCGGTTACTCGTCCAACGCCATCAAGGCCTCGATGGTGCTCTCCGAGCGCCTGCGCGGCGAGGGCAAGGACGTCGTGACCTACATCGTGGGCCGCAAGGGTCTGTCCTACTACACCTTCCGCAACCTCGCGGTGGGCCAGTCGTGGACGGGCTTCTCGGACAAGCCGAGCTACGGCGACGCGAAGGCCGTGGCGGCCGAGCTGATCGAGGCCTTCACGGCCGAGACCGGCGGCGTGGACGAGATCCACATCGTCTCCACCGAGTTCGTGTCCATGCTGACGCAGAACGCGGTCGAGGCGCGGCTGCTGCCGCTGAAGCTGGACGAGGTCCAGCGGGGCGAGCAGTCGGCCAAGGCGGAGATCTTCCCGCTGTACGACTTCGAGCCGTCGGCGGAGGGCGTCCTCGACGCGCTGCTGCCGCGGTACGTCGAGAGCCGGATCTACAGCGCGCTGCTGCAGTCCGCCGCCTCCGAGCACGCCGCACGCCGGCGCGCGATGAAGAGCGCGACGGACAACGCCGGCGAGCTCATCAAGTCGCTCACGCGGCTTGCCAACTCGGCCCGTCAGGCCGAGATCACCCAGGAAATCAGCGAGATCGTCGGTGGCGCCAACGCCCTCGCCGACGCTAGCCGCGGGAGCGAATGAGTATGACCACCACTGTTGAGCCGACCACGGCGACGGGCCGCGTCGCGCGGGTCATCGGCCCGGTCGTCGACGTGGAGTTCCCCGTCGACGCTATTCCGAACATGTTCAACGCCCTGCACGTCGAGGTGGACAACCCCGACGGCTCGGGCAAGAAGACCCTCACCCTCGAGGTCGCCCAGCACCTCGGCGACGGCCTGGTCCGCGGCATCTCGATGCAGCCGACCGACGGCCTGGTCCGTGGCGCGCAGGTCGTCGACACCGGTGCCGCCATCTCGGTGCCGGTCGGCCAGATCACCAAGGGCAAGGTGTTCAACGCCCTCGGTGAGGTGCTGAACGTCGACAAGGCCGAGTTCGACTCGCAGGTCGAGGTTCGCTGGCCGATCCACCGCAAGGCCCCGAACTTCTCCGAGCTCGAGTCGAAGACCGAGATGTTCGAGACCGGCATCAAGGTCATCGACCTCCTCACCCCGTACGTCCAGGGTGGCAAGATCGGTCTGTTCGGTGGTGCCGGTGTCGGCAAGACCGTTCTGATCCAGGAGATGATCTACCGCGTCGCCGAGAACTTCGGTGGTGTGTCGGTGTTCGCCGGCGTCGGCGAGCGCACCCGTGAGGGCAACGACCTCATCCACGAGATGGTCGACTCGGGCGTTCTGGACAAGACCGCGCTGGTCTTCGGCCAGATGGACGAGCCGCCGGGCACCCGTCTGCGCGTCGCGCTCTCCGCGCTGACGATGGCGGAGTACTTCCGTGACGTCGAGAAGCAGGACGTGCTCCTCTTCATCGACAACATCTTCCGGTTCACCCAGGCCGGTTCCGAGGTGTCGACCCTGCTCGGCCGCATGCCCTCCGCGGTGGGTTACCAGCCGAACCTGGCCGACGAGATGGGTCTCCTGCAGGAGCGCATCACCTCGACCCGCGGTCACTCGATCACCTCGATGCAGGCGATCTACGTCCCCGCGGACGACCTGACCGACCCGGCCCCGGCCACCACCTTCGCCCACCTGGACGCGACCACCGTTCTGTCGCGCCCGATCTCGGAGAAGGGCATCTACCCGGCCGTCGACCCGCTGGACTCCACGTCCCGCATCCTCGACCCGCGGTACATCGCGCAGAACCACTACGACACGGCCGTCCGCGTCAAGGGGATCCTGCAGAAGTACAAGGACCTGCAGGACATCATCGCCATCCTCGGTATGGACGAGCTGTCCGAGGAAGACAAGATCACGGTGCACCGCGCCCGTCGCATCGAGCGCTTCCTCTCGCAGAACACCTACGTGGCCAAGCAGTTCACCGGCGTCGACGGCTCGACCGTTCCGCTGTCGGAGACCATCGAGGCGTTCAACGCGATCGCGGACGGCAAGTACGACACCGTCCCGGAGCAGGCCTTCTTCATGTGC
This sequence comes from Kitasatospora sp. NPDC048722, assembly GCF_040650235.1. Classification (NCBI taxonomy): domain Bacteria; kingdom Bacillati; phylum Actinomycetota; class Actinomycetes; order Kitasatosporales; family Streptomycetaceae; genus Kitasatospora; species Kitasatospora sp. NPDC048722. The sequence goes on along the minus strand of NZ_JBEZGX010000049.1, from coordinate 24,979 downwards.
GGTGGCATCGAGGACCTCGAGAAGAACGCCGCCGAGCTGGCCAAGAAGTAATCGCGGCCGGTAGCAGCTGAGTGACCGTGAGGGGTGGGCCCCAACCCTGGGACCCACCCCTCGCGTCGCATCGGCTGTGATTCCGGTCAAATCCGTGCCGCCGGTTTCATGCCGGAGGCACGGGGCCGTTATTCTTACCGAAACTCCCGAGTAATCGGGGGTTGCATGAGCCTAGGAGCCCACGTTGGCTGAGCTGCACGTCGAGCTGGTCGCAGCCGACCGCAAGGTGTGGTCCGGTGCGGCCACCATCGTCGTCGCCCGTACGGCCTCCGGTGACACCGGCATCATGCCGGGTCACACCCCGGTGCTGAGCGTGCTGGAGACCGGCCCGGTCACCATCCGCACGGTGGACGGCGGCACCGTCGTCGCCGCGGTGCACGGCGGCTTCATCTCCTTCGCCGACAACAAGCTGTCTCTGCTCGCGGAGATCGCCGAGCTGGCGGACGAGATCGACGTCGCTCGCGCCGAGCGCGCGCTGGAGCAGGCCAAGTCCGACCTGGACGCGCACGCCGAGCGCCGCGCCGAGGTCCGCCTGTTCGCGGCGCGCGGCCTCAAGGCGCACGTCTGAGAACGCCGGACCCCGCCTCGGCGGGGTCGACCGACGGTCCCGGGGACGCGCGAGCGTGACCCCGGGACTGTCGTCTCAGTTGGTAGGTCAACGCGGTCGCCTTGTACGACCGATACGGGGAACGCGGGTAGCGAGGAGGTAGGTGAGCATGGTCCTCGCCCTCGTGGTGTGTGCGGCGGTCGTGGCACTCGGTGTGATCGGCCTGGTCGCGTTCGCGGTACGGCGCCGCCTCATCCAGCGGGTGGGCGGCACCTTCGACTGCAGCTACCGGCTCAAAATGCCCGCCGACGCCTCGACGCAGCCCGACCTCGACGAGAACGGCAAACCCACCTCGGCCCCGGTCCCACAGACCGACGGCAAGGGGTGGGTTTTTGGTATCGGCCGGTACAGCGGCGACTCGATCGAGTGGTTCCGGGTCTTCTCGTACGCCCCGCGCCCGCGCAAGGTGCTCCCGCGCCGGGAGATCGAGGTGCTCGGCCGGCGCTACCCGGAGGGTCAGGAGGAGCTCGCCCTGCTCTCCGGCTCGGTGGTGCTGCGCTGCCTGCACAACGGTGCCCCGCTGGAGCTCGCGATGAGCGAGGACGCGCTCACCGGCTTCCTCGCCTGGCTGGAGGCGGCTCCCCCCGGGCAGAGGGTCAACGTCGCTTAACCGGCCCGGCTAGTCTGGCCGCATGGTCAATCTGACGCGCATCTACACCCGTACCGGCGACGACGGCACCACCGCGCTCGGCGACATGAGCCGGACCACCAAGACCGACCCGCGACTGGTCGCGTACGCCGACACCAACGAGGCGAACGCGGCGATCGGCGTGGCCATCGCCGCCGGGGCGCTGGCGGAGGACGTCGTCGCGGTGCTCACCCGGATCCAGAACGACCTGTTCGACGTCGGCGCGGACCTCGCGACGCCCGTGGTCGAGAACCCGGAGTACCCGCCGCTGCGGGTCCTGCAGTCCTACATCGACCGGCTCGAAGGCGACTGCGACCACTACCTGGAGCAGTTGGAGAAGCTGCGCAGCTTCATCCTCCCCGGCGGCACGGCCGGCGCGGCCCACCTGCACCTGGCCTGCACGGTGGTGCGGCGGGCCGAGCGGGCCACCTGGACGGCGATCGAGACGCACGGGGACACCGTCAACCCGCTGACCGCCAAGTACCTCAACCGGCTCTCGGACCTGCTGTTCATCCTGGCCCGGGCGGCCAACAAGGAGCGCGGCGACGTCCTGTGGGTGCCGGGGGAGAACCGCTAGCGCCGGGCTATGGCAGCGGGGCCTTCTCCGGGGCGGGCTGCTCGACCGGCCGGCCGTCGACGACCGTCACGCCGGCCGGGGCCTCCTTGGGCCACTTCGAGTAGCAGCCGGCCACGACGACGTTGACGACGGCCGCGATGCCCAGCTTCCAGTACCACTGGGCGAAGGTGCCGAAGTGGGCGCTGCCCGCGGAGAGCGGGACGAGGAGGCTGATCAGGCCCAGGGTGATCGCGGCCGAGACGACCGTGCGCCAGGCGATCCGCCACTCGTGCCGGGTCCGCTCCGGGCCGTACTTGGGGGCGGGCAGCGGTTTGGGGCCGCCGGCGAAGCGGTGCAGGAAGTGCCGGTCGGCCCAGGCGACCAGCGAGGGCCCGTAACCGACCGAGAAGCCGGCGTAGCTCGCCGCCAGTGCGTGCATCCAGCTCGCCTCGGCGCCGCCCCGCAGGTTCAGGACGGTGAGCGCGTACAGCGCGAGGTCCACCACCGGGAGGCCGATCAGCAGCGCGGTGCTGGTGCGGCGCAGGCGCAGCAGGTAGCGGGCGCTGAGGGCGAGACCGAGCACGATCCACCAGGAGATCTCGGCCGCGACGATGAGGGTGACGATCACGTTCTGCTCCCGGACTGGTCGGCGGTGGTACCAGCCTCGTGTGCGGGCGCCCTCGCGTCCTCGTCGTGGAGTGCCGTCCTCGCGTGCATCTTTCGATGTAGCCGGATCCTCCGTGGACCGGAGGGGCGTGGTCCGCCGGGATGGTGAGATGGGAGGGTGCTCCGTCCGTCCCTCTCACCGCGCGCGCTGGACCGGCTGATCGCCCTCTGCGGGCTGTTCGGCGGTGCGGTGCTGATCGCCTTCAAGGTGTACGACCGGTCCGACGACATCCCGCGCTGGGCCGTGGTGGCGCCGCTGCTGGTGATGGCCGCGCTGGAGCTGGTGCGGCGGAGCAGGCCGGTGCTGGCGGTCTCCCTCGGCGGGCTCGCCTTCGCGGGCGGCATCCTCGCGGGCAGCCTTCTGGCCACGACCATCATGTACACCGACCTGCTGTACGCGGCGGTGATCTACGGCACCGCGCGCATGTCGCGCGTGCTGCACCTGACCGGTGGGGCCACCGTGCTGGTGCTCTCCACGCTGGCGCTGATCTACAGCGGGCCGTCGGCCGGGCTGCTGATCGTCGTGGTCAGTTCGCTGGTGTTCCTGGCACCGGTGTGGACCGGGGACGTGGTGCGCAAGCACCGGCAGGAGGCGGAGACCGAGCGGCTGCGCGCCGAACAGACCGCGCTGCTCTCCGAGATGGACCGCCGCGAGGCCATCGTCACCGAACGGGCCCGGATGGCAAGGGAGTTGCACGACGTCGTGGCCAATCACCTGTCGGCGATCGCGATCCACGCGACCGGCGCGCAGTCCGTCGCCCGGCGCCAGCGGCGAGCCGAGGACGACCCGCTCGTCGAGGTGCTCGCGGTGATCCGGGAGAACAGCGTCCAAGGATTGGCCGAAATGCGTCGCATGATCGGACTGCTCCGGGACAGCGGTGGGGGCGAGGCCGACGAGTCGTACGCCGCACCCGACCTCTCCGCGGTGGACGCGCTGCTGACGAAGGCCCGCGCGGCCGGCCGGGACGTGGGGCTGGAGTTCGAGCTGAGCGAGCACGGCGAGCGCGGCGAGGTGCCGGTGCCGGTCGGCCTGGCCGCGTACCGCATCGTGCAGGAGTCGCTGACCAACGCGCTCAAGCACGCCGGGCCCGGCCTGGTGCGGCTGCGGCTGGACTTCGGGGCGGGGGAGCTGCGGATCGCCGTCGACAGCCCGTACCGCGCCGAGGAGGGTCGCGGGCTGCCCGGGGCACGGGCCGGGCTGGTGGGCATGTCGGAGCGGGCCGGGCTGCTCGGTGGCAGTTTCGAGGCGGGGCCGCGGGACGGGAACTGGAGCGTGCGCGCGGTGCTGCCGCACGGCCGGGGGAGCGAAGGGAACGAGGGACGCGCGTGACGATTCGGGTGCTGGTGGCCGAGGACCAGGCCGCCGTGCGGGCGGCGCTGGTGATGATCCTGCGGGCCGAGCCGGACGTCGAGGTGGTCGGACAGGCCGCCGACGGCGAGGAGGCCGTCCGGCTGGCCCTGGAGCTGCGGCCGGACGTCGTGCTGATGGACGTGCAGATGCCGCGCCTGGACGGCGTCTCGGCGACCCGCGAGGTGGTGGCCGCCGGGGCGGCCCAGGTGCTCGTGCTGACCACCTTCGATCTGGACGAGTACGTGTACGGCGCGCTGCGGGCCGGCGCGGCCGGCTTCCTGCTCAAGGACCTGGAGGCGGACACCCTCGTCGAGGGCATCCGGACGGTGGCGCGCGGGGACGGCATGCTGGCGCCCTCGGTGACCAGGCGGCTGATCGGCACCTTCGCCCGGCCGGACCGGGCGGTGGGGCCCGACACCCGGGAGGCGGTGGCCGGGCTCACCCCGCGCGAGCGCGAGGTGCTGGCCTGCATCGGCGCGGGGCTGTCGAACGGGGAGATCGCCGCCCGGCTCGCGATGGCGGAGGCGACGACGAAGACGCACGTCAGCCGCATCCTCGCGAAGCTTCGGCTGCGCAGCCGGGTGCAGGCGGCGATCCTGGCGCAGGATCTCGGGCTGACGATCTGACCGTCGCACCGACGACCGGCCGGGCCGGTTGGTTCACCTGACCAGGTCGGTTGCAGATCACACTCCCGATTGCTATTGCACGGACGAATTGGGCATTAGAGTCCCCGCGTGAGCGAGCGGAGCGAGTGAACCGATCAAGGGGCGCGCTTCGCCGGAGCGACCGCCGAGCGCGAGCGAGGCGGGAGAATTGAGCATCGCGGCTCTACGGCGGTGACCCCTGCCCTGAGCCGCTTTCAGGGCCCGCCCGCGAGGCGGCGACGGCATCGGGAGACCCGCCATGAGCAATGCGTCCAGCAAGCAGATCGCCGTGATCGGTGCCGGCCTGATGGGGGCCGGCATCGCCCAGGTGTCGGCCCAGGCCGGCCACCCGGTGGTGCTGCGGGACGTCACCGACGAGGCGCTGCAGCGCGGCCTCGCCGGCATCCGCGCCTCGTACGAGAAGTTCGTCGCCAAGGGCCGGATGAGCGCGGAGGACGCCGAGGCCGCCCTCGGCCGGATCACCACCACCACCGACCTGGGCGCCGTCGCCGGGGCCGACATCGTGGTGGAGGCCGTGTTCGAGAAGCTGGAGGTCAAGGAGGCCGTCTTCCGCGAGCTCGACAAGCTCGCCAAGGACGGCGCGGTGCTCGCCTCCAACACCTCCGCCATCCCGATCACCCGGATCGCCGCCGCCACCCAGCGCCCGGAGTCCGTCATCGGCGTGCACTTCTTCTCGCCGGTGCCGCTGATGAAGCTGGTCGAGCTGGTGCGCGGCTACAAGACCAGTGACGAGACGCTGGCCACCGCCCGCGCCTTCGCCGAGGGCGTCGGCAAGGAGGTCGTGGTGGTCAACCGCGACGTGGCCGGCTTCGTCACCACCCGCCTGATCACCGCCCTGGTCGTCGAGGCCGCCAAGCTGTACGAGACGGGCGTGGCGACCGCCGAGGACATCGACAAGGCCTGCCGTCTCGGCTTCGGCCACCCGATGGGCCCGCTGGAGACCGCCGACCTGACCGGCGTCGACATCCTGCTGCACGCCGCCCGCAACATCTACGAGGAGACCCAGGACGAGAAGTTCGCCGCCCCGGAGGTCATGGCCCGCATGGTCACCGCCGGCGACCTCGGCCGCAAGAGCGGCCGCGGCTTCTACGGGCACGAGGGCAGGTAACCCACAGGCCGCGGGGCCGGGCGGGCCGGGCGATCGGAGCATCGTGCGAGCCGCCCCGCTCTGCGCGGGTGAGTTTCCTCACGCCGGGTGCCGCAGACGGGTGATTTGGGCGGTAATCGAGCGTAGGTGTGGAGACTACCTGCGTATATTCCCTCGGACGAGTGAAGTTGCTTCAGATCTGACCGCAACCAGCAACCTGCGGTGCTGGTTCGCCGTCAGATGAGGGGGAACCCGGCCCGGGCGCGCGGCGCATCGCCGTTCGGCGCAGCAGCCGGGCCTCCGGGCGAGGGGCCACGGCCCGCCCGGGCGGCCACCCCGCTCCCCGGCCCGGCACGGCGGGGGCGGACCCACACCCCCGACACCACGACCGGCCAGGCGAAGGAGGAGAGCATGCGCATCACCGGCGACCACAGGGCGCTGGCCATCGAGGGCCGCCTCGACGTGCGCACCGCCGCCGACGCGCGGGCCCGGCTCCACCAGGCCGTCGACACCGGCCTCGGCGACCTCGTGCTCGACCTCGCCCGCCTGGAGTTCTGGGACGCCACCGGCCTCGGCGTCATCATGGGCACCCACCGCCGGGCCGGCCGGATCGGCCGCCGGCTCGTGCTGCGCTCCGTCCCGGCCCAGCTCCAGCGCCTGCTGGTGGCCACCAAGCTGCACCGCATCCTCGCCGTGGACGGCGGCATCGCCGAGGCACACGGGGTCGGTCTCTGAAGGACGCCGAAAGGCGCTCCGGGGGCGCGCCGAAGGGGCTTCGAACGCCCTCCGGAAAGCGCTCCGGGGGCGCACGAGGCCCTCGTGGGGCGCGTGTGACGGGACGGCGCTGCACGCGCGGGGCCGGATGTGCGAGAGTCTGCCCGTCAGAAGACGGCCGCCGGAGCCGGGCCATGCCCGCCCGGTCCCCGCACGGCCGCGACCGAGACGTCAGCCGGCCGGCGCGGCACGCCGGCGGCCGAGCACGATGCGGAGCAGAACGTGGCACAGCCAACCGGTGAGTTCCGGCAGGAGGCCGTCCGCGCCCGCAGTGGCGAACTGGTCTCCGGCGCTCTGCTGGTGGGCGTCGGCGCGCCCGACGGCTCCGAAGCCCGGCCCTGCCCCGAGGAGTGGCGCCCGCGCCCCCGCCGGGTGCTGCGCAGCGAGCCCGCCCGCGGACCCGTCGGCGGCGTCGAACGGGCGGTCGGCCCGCTCGCCCTCGGTGCCGGGCCCGCCGACCTGCCGCTGCTCGACCGCGAGGCGGACGTCGCCGAACTCCTCGGCCTGCTCGCCGAGGGCCGCTCGATACGCCTGGTCGGCCAGGCCGGCTCCGGTCGCAGCGCCCTGCTGTCGGCCGTCGCCGAGGCCGCCGCCGACCTCGCCCCCGGCGGCGTCGTCCAGCTCTGCGGCCACCGCCGCACCACCGCCGACGTGCTCCAGGAACTGTTCGCGGCGACCCACCACGCCCCCGGCTACCGCCCCGACCCGGGCCAGCTGGCCGCGCACCTCGCCGACGTCGGCGCGATCGTCGTGATCGACGGCGCCGAACCCTCCGGCACCGAGCTGGAGGAACTGCTCTCCGCCGCTCCCCGCTGCGCCTTCCTGATCTCGGTCGACCCCGCCGCCCCGCCGCTGCCGGCCGGCTCCCGGCTCCAGGACCACCCCGTCGCCGGGCTCTCCCGCGCCGCCTGCCTCGCGCTCGCCGCCCGGCTGGCCGGCCGGCCGCTGGACGTCGCCGAGAAGGCCTGGGCGGTCGACCTCTGGTTCGAGTCCGAGGGACTGCCGCTGCGCTTCGTCCAGGCCGCCGCGCTGCTGCGCCAGCGGGACGTGGCGGTGGACGCGCTGGTCGCCGCCGAGGAGGACCGGCTGGACGTCTTCGGCGCGGTCGACGGGCCCGTCCGCGACCCCGACCCGGCCGTCCGCGAGGACGCGCTGCGCCGGACCGTGCCGCTGCCGTCCGTCGCCGAGACCGCCTCGCCCGCCGTCCGGCTCGCCGAGGGGCTGAGCGAGCCCGCGCAGGCCGTGCTGCGGCTCGCCGTGGCGCTCGGCGGCGAGTGCCCGACCGCGCCGCACCTGCCCGCGCTGATCGACGTCGGCCAGGGCGAGAGCGCGCTCGCCGAACTCGCCGACGCAGGGCTCGCGGTGTCCATCGGCGGCCACCACCGGCTGACCGCCGGGGCGCTCGAACTGCTCCTCCCGCACTGGCCGGCGCGCGGCAGCGTCGACGGCGCGGCGCAGCACTTCGCCTGGTGGGTCGGGCACAGCTCGGTGTCGCTCGGGCAGATCGCGGCCGAGGCGGAGGTGGTGATCGGCGTCCTGCTGGCCGACCGCACCGCCGGGCGCCACGAGGCCGTCGTCCGGCTGGCCAGGGCCGCCGCTCCCGCGCTAGCCCTGTCGCTGCGCTGGGGGGCCTGGGAGCGGGCGCTCCAGCTGGGTCTGGAGGCCGCCCGGCGGACCGGCTCCAAGGCCGACGAGGCCTGGTTCCACCACGAGTTGGGCGTCTACGCGATCTGCGCGCAGGAACCGTCCCAGGCGATCGCGGAGTTGGAGACCGCGCTCACCCTGCGGGCCGTCGTCGGCGAGCAGCGCGGGGTCGCGGCGGCGCGCCGGATGCTCGACCTGCTGCGGGCCGAGGGCCGCCAACTGCCGGGCCCCCAGCCCGCTGCGGCGCCCGCACGCGGTCCGGTGATCCGCAAGATCGCGGCCAGGGTGCCGTCCGGGCTGCGGTCGAGCCGGCGGCGTCGGGTGGCCGTCGCGTCGGCGGCGGTGCTCACGCTCGGGGTGCTCAGCACGGCGGTGGCGATGAGCGTCACCGGGCCGGGGGAGCAGCGGCCCAACGATCCGCACAGCCGGCTCGACCAGGACGACACCGGGACCGGCGGGCAGGTCCCGCTTCCGCACTCCAGCACCGGCGCCGCCACGACGGCCGGTGCGGACGCGCCGGGCAGCAGCCCGGCGGCGAACGGGACCAGCCCGGAGCCCTCGGCCAGCGGCAGTGCGACGCACTCGCCGACCGCGTCGGCGTCGGCGAGTGCGTCGAAGAAGCCGAGCCGCTCGCCCGGCGCGTCCGGGTCGGACGCCCCGCAGCAGCCGCAGCCGCCCGCTCCGGGCGACCCGCAGCCGCCGACGCAGCAGCCGGGGCCGCCGCAGCCGCCCGCGACGCATCCGAGCCAGCCGCCGGTGCCGAGCCCGACGACGTCCTCGCCGTCGCCGACTCCGACCACCACGGGGACGCCTTCGGCCACCGCCACGGCGACGCCGTCGGGGTCGCCGAGCCCCCCCAAGGGGTGAGGCGTCAGAACAGCTTCAGCTTGTCGTCGTCGATGCCGCGCAGCTCGTCGTAGTCCAGGACCACGCAGCCGATCCCCCGGTCGGTGGCCAGCACGCGGGCCTGGGGCTTGATCTCCTGCGCGGCGAAGATGCCCTTGACCGGGGCCAGCAGCGGGTCCCGGTTGAGGAGTTCGAGGTAGCGGGTGAGCTGCTCGACGCCGTCGATCTCGCCGCGGCGCTTGATCTCGACGGCGACGGTCGTCCCGTCGGAGTCGCGGCACAGGATGTCGACCGGGCCGATCGCGGTCGGGTACTCGCGGCGGATCAGCGCCCAGCCGGCGCCGAGCACCTCCATGCGGTCCGCCAGCAGCTCCTGGAGGTGCGCCTCGACGCCGTCCTTGATCAGGCCCGGGTCGACCCCGAGCTCGTGGGACGAGTCGTGCAGCACCTCCTCCAGGGTGATGATGAGCCTCTCGCCGGCCTTGTTCTCCACCGTCCAGACCCCGTCGGCCTCCTTGAGGACGCACGGCGGGGACATCCAGTTGAGCGGCTTGTAGGCGCGGTCGTCGGCGTGGATGCTGACGCTGCCGTCGGCCTTGACCAGGACGAGCCTGGTGGCGGAGGGCAGATGGGCGGAGAGCCGACCGGCATAGTCGACTGAGCAGCGGGCAATTACGAGACGCACGGTCGACCACGCTAGCCCACCGGGGCCAGTTGATGCGATTCCGCGACGACGGGGTGAAGGAAGCGCGAACCCCGCGAACATGGAGGTTCGGCGGTTCCGGGGATGCCTCCCGCGGTCTGGCGCCCGTGCGCCGGGGTCGCTACCGTGTGTGACGGCATGCGTGCGGGACCGCTGTCAACGGGGACGGAGACTTCAGATGAACGATCCGACAGGATCCGGCCATTCTGGTGTACCACGGCGTATTTACGGAGCAATCCCCAGGAACCACCGGTCTGGCCCGCTGTTGACTGCCACGCTGTTCTGAAGCGGTCGGTGTCCGGGACGTTACGTCCAGTGGCGCCGCCGCACCCTTCGCACGGCGCCGGAAACAGCCGTTCCGTCGCTGTTCCGGACATCCCGTGCGATTTCGCCCACCCTCATTGTGAGCTTCGGACCACGCACCACCACCCGCGCGCCGCGCGCGGGTGGTCCGCGAGAGGAGAATCCATGTCGCTCGACGTCTCACCGGCCCTGCTCGAAAAGGCCGAGCGGGGCGAGGTCGACGAGCGGGAATTCGTCGACTGCGTCCGCGTCTCGCTGCCGTACGCCTGGAACCTGATCAGCTCGCTGGTCGCCCAGGCCAAGGTCGACGGCACCGACTTCGCCGACAACCAGGTACCGCCGCCCAGCGAGCAGGCCCGCGGCCAGCTCCTGCGGGCGCTCGCCAGCGACGCCATCCGGGGTGCCCTGCAGCGGCACTTCGGGGTCCGGCTGGCCTTCCAGAACTGTCACCGGGTGGCGGTGTTCCTGCCGTCCGACGCCAACGAGGCGCGGTTCGACCGCTTCACCTCCGTCCGGGAGCAGCTGCTCAACCAGTCCGAGGAACTGCGGGACTGCTGATCGACCCGCTCACGGCGGCGCCGGAACGCCGTCGGCCCCTCCCCCGGTGCGGGGGGAGGGGGCGGCGCGGTTCGGGCCGGCCGGTACGGCTCAGCCCAGTTGCGGGAGCACCTCCGAACCGAGCCGGGCGATGTTGTGCAGGGTCGCCTCGCGGTCGCCGCTGCCCTCGGCGAGCAGCGCGAAGCGGCGGATGCCGGTCCGCTCGGCGGTGGCCAGCAGACGGTCGGCGCACTGCTTCGGGGTGCCCACCGCGTGCAGGTCGCACAGGAGCTCGGTGTACTGGTGCGGGTCGCGCATCTTGCGCTCCCGGCCGTCCACGGTGCGGTGGGCGCCGAGCCCGTACTCGAACCAGCCCGGCATCGCGCTCAGCAGCGTGGCCCGCGCCGTCGAGGTGCGGTCGTCGACCTGGGCCACGCCGGCCGCGACGTGCCGGCGGTTGATCCGGCGCAGCTGCTCCTCGTCGCGTCCGGCGGCCAGCCAGGCGCTGCGGTACAGCTCCAGCATGTTCAGCTTGTCGTCGTCGCCCGAGTGCATGCCGAGCAGCATCGGCAGGCCGCGCTCGGCGGCCAGCCTGACCCCGGCCGGCGACGTGCACGCGACGACCACCGGCGGGCCGGACACCGGCCGTCCGGCGGCGGTGAGTTCGTCGCCCGGGCCGAGGCCCGCACCCGCTCCCTCGACGTCCTGGCGCTGACGCGGCAGCCGCACCCGGCCACCGGGTTCGCCGAGGCCCAGCCAGGCGCCCAGTCCGGGCCGGCGCAGTGGCTCGGTCGCCCGCGGGACGACGGCGACCTCGGGGAAGGCGAACTGCGGTCCGTCCGCGCCGACCCGGGACCCGCGCAGCCAGCGCAGCAACAGGTCCAGCCGCTCCGGGAAGCCGTTCTCGAAGGCGTCCACGCCGCTGCCGAACACGTCCAGGTCGATCCACGGGCCGCCGCGGCCCACCCCGAGCGTGAAGCGCCCGCCGGAGGTGAGGTGCAGCAGCGCGGCCTGCTCGCCGAGCGCCACCGGGTGGGCGGTGGACAGCACGCTGACGGCGGTGCCGACGCCGATCCGGCGGGTGCGGCCGAGGAGCAGGGCGGCGAGCGTGGCGGCGTTCGGGCAGACCCCGTACGGGACGAAGTGGTGCTCGGCCAGCCAGACGCTGTCCAGGCCCGCGCGTTCGGCCTCGACGGCGGCGCGCACGGTGCGGTCGAGCGCCTCCCCGTGGCTCTGTCCGGGGAACTGCGCGGAGAGCATGAAGGCGCCGACCCGGATCGGTGCGGTGTCCGCGGGGAACGCGGCGGCCCGCTGGGCGGCGGGCAGCGGATCGCCGGCGGCGGCCGTCACCGGGGGGACGGAGGCCAGCGCGGGCCCGGGGGCGGGCGGCCGGACCCCGACGGGCCGACGGGTCTCGGCGCGGGCGGTGGTCTTGGACATCGGTGGGCCTCCTCGGGTGCGCGCAGGGTCTGCGGGCCCCGCCTGTTCCCCTTGTGGGTATCGGATGTCATGTGCCAATGGCACGCCGAACCACGAATTTCGGGGAAGATCGGGTGGATCTCGCCGGAAACCCCGAACCGGCGCGTGATGCCGTGATAGAGGCTCTCGGGGGTCGCGCCCGGCCGTAGGCTGGAACGGTCCCGAGCCACCGGAGAGAGGTAGTCGCCGTGTCGCCCCGCCGCAACCGGATCAAGAGCGCCGCCGACCGGGCGGACGAACCGGCCGCCCCGCTGGGCGGTTCGCTGCGCCGCACCGAGAGCTACCAGGGCGACGACTGGGTGGTCCAGACGGTCGCCGGGACGTCCGGGCGCAACTACCGCTGCCCGGGCTGCGACCAGGAGATCCCGTCCGGGGTCGGCCACGTGGTGGCCTGGCCGATGCACGGCGCCGGGGTGGACGACCGGCGGCACTGGCACCGGGCGTGCTGGGGAGCGCGGGAGCGCCGGGCCTCCAACGTGTTGCGGGGCCGCGGCGCTCCGCGGTACTGAGTCCGTCGCTCCGGTCGGCGGGCAACCGCCCTACGCGTCGCGGTTCTTGAGCACGAGCGCGCCGCCGGCCAGGGCGGCCAGCGTCCAGGCCAGGCAGATCGCGAAACCGGCCCACGGCCCGTACGGCTGGCCTTGCTGCTGGTACACCAGCAGCATCCGCGAGCCCGCGTAGTCCGGGAAGTAGTGCGCGAGCGTCTTGACCTTCGGCACCGCCGAGAGGATCGGCGAGAGCAGGAAGAAGAACGGCACCAGCACGCCCAGCGCGAGCGTCTGGTTGTGCAGCATCGTCGTGACGCCGGCCGAGAACAGGCAGAGCATCGTCAGGTAGAGCGCGGCGCCGAACACCGCGCGCAGCACGTTCGGTTCGCCGAGGGAGGTGGAGTGCGAGCCGAGCAGCGACTGGCCGATGAAGAAGGCGACGAAGGCGGTCACGACCGACACGGCCAGGGCCAGCGAGCCGAGGACGACCGCCTTGCCGGTGAGCAGGGTGCCGCGCTGCGGGACGGCGGCCAGGCTGACCCGGACCATGCCGCTGCTGTACTCGTTGCCGATGGCCAGCACGCCGAAGACGATGATGGCGAGCTCGCCGAGCATGATGCCGGAGAAGGCCGTGCCGGTGGCGTCGAACGGGTTCCGGTCGCCCCGCCGGAACTCGTCGAAGTTGTTGTTGGTCAGCAGGGACAGCAGCGCGCCGATTCCGACCGTGACGACGAAGGTCAGCGCGAGGGTCCAGACCGTCGAGCGGACGCTGCGGATCTTCGTCCACTCGGAGCGCAGGACCGCCGGGAAGGACGCCATCTCAGTTCTCCTCCTGTCCGGCCGGGGCGGCCGTCCGTTCGCCGCGGGGCTGCCAGTCGGCGCCCCACACGCCGGGGGCGCCGTCCGCGTCCCGGCCCGGTCCGTCGCCGGCGTGGTACTCCACCGAGTCGGCCGTCATCTGCATGAAGGCCTCCTCCAACGAGGCTTGCTGGGGGCTGAGTTCGTGCAGGACGACGCCGTTCGCGGCGGCCAGGTCGCCGAGGCCGGCGAGGTCGCCGTCGACCACCTCGTAGGAGCCGTCCGGCCCGGTCTCGTGGCGGATCCCGGCGCCGGCCAGGACGTCGAGCAGGCGCTCGGGGCTCGGGGTGCGCAGCCGTACGGCGGAGCGGGAGTTGCGCCGGATGAACTCGGGCATCGGCAGGTCGGCGAGCAACCGGCCCCGGCCGATGACGACGAGGTGGTCGGCGGTGACGGCCATCTCGCTCATCAGGTGCGAGGAGACGAAGACGGTGCGGCCCTCGGCGGCGAGCCGCTTCATGAGGTTGCGGATCCAGAGGATGCCCTCCGGGTCCAGGCCGTTGACCGGTTCGTCGAACATGACGATCTCCGGGTCGCCGAGCAGCGCGGAGGCGATGCCCAGGCGCTGGCCCATGCCGAGCGAGAAGCCGCGGGCGCGCTTGCGGGCGACCGGGGTGAGGCCGACGAGGGCGAGCACCTCGTCGACCCGGCGCTCGGGGATCCGGTTGCTCTGGGCGAGCCAGAGCAGGTGGTCGCGGGCGGTGCGTCCGGGGTGGACGGCCTTGGCCTCCAGCAGGGCGCCGATGTACTTGAGCGGCTCGCTGAGCTGTCCGTATCTCCGGCCGTCGATGGTGACCCGGCCGGAGGTGGGTCTGTCGAGGTCGAGGATCATGCGCATGGTGGTGGACTTGCCCGCGCCGTTGGGGCCGAGGAAGCCGGTGACGACCCCCTGGGGCACCCGGAAGCTGAGCCGGTCCACCGCGAGGGTCTTGCCGTAACGTTTCGTCAGGTCGTGCAACTCGATCATTCGCGCTCCCTTACTCTCTGTCAGGCTAGGACAAAGCGGATATCGCGGCCCGCTGAGTGGGCCCGCCGGGCGCACCGGAATACGGTGGCCCCATGACCCAGCTCCCCTCAGCATTGTCGGTGCGCGAGAGCGGCACCGGAACGCCCCTCGTGCTCCTGCACGCCTTCCCGCTGAACGCCGCGATGTGGTCCGCCCAACTGGACGCGCTGCCCGGACTGACCGGGGACGAGGCCCGCGTGCTCGCCCCCGACCAGCGGGGCTTCGGAGGCACCGTGCTGGGCACCGACGAACCCTCGCTGGACCTGGTCGCGGACGACCTCGCGCTGCTGCTGGACGCGGCCGGGATCGACCGGGCGGTGGTCGGCGGTCTCTCCATGGGCGGCTACGTGGCGCTGGCCTTCGCCCGCCGTCACCCGGACCGGCTGGCCGGGTTGCTGCTGGCCAACACCCGCGCCACCGCCGACTCCGACGCCGTCCGTGCCAACCGGGAGCGCATCGCCGCCGCCGTCCTCGCCCGGGACAGCGTCCAGTTGCTGCTCGACGAGGAGGTGGCGGCAGGCCAGCTCGGGCCGCACTCGCAGCACCTGGTCGAGCGGGTGCAGGCGCTGGTCGCCGCCGCGCCGCCGGCCGCCGTCGCGTGGGCACAGCGGGCCATGGCGGCCCGGCCTGACTCCCGGGAGGTGCTCGCCGGGGTGCGGGTGCCGACCGCGGTCGTCGCGGGCGCCGAGGACGCCCTGGTGGCCGTCGAGGAGGCCGAGCTGATGGCGCGGCTGCGGCCGGACGCCGAACTGACCGTCATCCCCGGAGTGGGCCACCTGAGCGCCCTGGAGGCGCCGGAGGCGTTCGACGACGCCGTGCGCAAGCTGCTCGCCCGGGTGGCCGCCGGATGACCGAGGAGGAGGCCGGCTGGGACTTCTCGGCCCTGGAGGTGACCGGCCGGATGCCGCTGACGAACCGCGGCGAGGGGCTGCTGGAGCTGACGCTGGAGCCGCTCGGCGAGGACTACTGGATGCGCCCGGGGGAGACCTTCATCGTCACCTCGTACGGCGACCACGGCTCGGGCCACCCGTTCGAGGTGCAGTACTGGCCGGACTCGGTCTCGGTGTGGTGCACGTCGTGGTTCGGCACCGTCTCGGACGACGAGGGAAACCAGCTCAGCAGCGGGCACCAGCGGCCGGACGGGGCCTACCCGAGATGATGAGGCCGTGAACCACGGCGGGCCCTCACCCGGAAGGGTGAGGGCCCGCCGTGGTGCTGCGTCAGCGGCCCTGCTGGGCGGGCACGCCGATGGTGTCGTCGTTCGGCAGCGAGGCGGCGGCCACGGCCGCGCCGGTCAGCGTCGCCAGCATCTCGCGGACGTTGGTCAGCTGGGCGTTGATGCTGTCGCGGCGGTTGGTGAGCGCCGCCAGCTCGCGCTCGGATTCGCTGCGGATCCGGTCGGCCTTGGCGTTCGCGTCGGCCACGATGTCCTCGGACTGGCGCTGGGCCGTCTCGACGGTCTGGCGGGCGCGGCGCTCGGCGTCGGTGCGCAGCTTCTCGGCTTCCAGGCGCAGCTGCTCGGCGCGGTGCTCGATCTCGGCGAGGCGCTTCTCGGCCTTGGCCTGACGGGCGGCCAGGTCGCGCTCGGACTGCTCGCGGCGCTTGGCCAGGTTGGTCTCGAACTCCAGCGCGGCCTGGGCGGCCTTGGTGCGGGTCTCCTCGAAGAGGGCGTCCGCCTCCTCGCGCTTGTTCTGCGCGTCCTTGTTGGCCTCGGCGCGCAGCTGGGCCGCGTCGCTCTTGGCCTTGTCGACGATCCGCATGCCCTCGTCCTCCGCCTTGGCCTTGCGGTCCTTGGCGTAGTTCTCGGCCTCGGTGCGGACCTGCTGGGCGGCGGCCTCGGCGAGCTCGCGGTGCTGCTCGGCGGCGCGGTGCGCCTCGTCGCGCAGGTCCTTGGCCTCCTCCTCGGCGAGGCGCAGGATCTTCTCGACCCGGGCGCCGAGACCGGCGTACGACGGCTCCTGCTCGGCGACCGCCGCCTGGGCGGTCTGGGTCTCCAGGTGGAGCTCCTCGATGCGCTTCTCCAGCGCACTGATCCGGGTCAAGGCACTGTCACGGTCGGCCACCAGCTTGGTGATCCGCTCGTCGACCTGGGCACGCTCGTACCCACGGCGCACCAGGTCGAAGCCGTGAGGGGAGTGACTGTCGCTCATGGGGTTCTGGGCTTCCTGTCGTCAAACCGCTGAGGTGGTTGAGGGAATCCTGACACGGTACCGGAGTGTCGACGGCGAAATGCCGTTGTCTCGCGGACAATGTCCGCTCAATCGGGTGGTGCGTTCTTGGAGCGATTGCCACCCGACCGGGGGGAGCCAACTCCGGCACCGGCCTTGGCACCCCCGTCCTTCTTGCTGTTTCCCCCGTTGGTCTGTGCGACCGGTGCCGGTGCCTCAAAGGCCTCCAGGGCGGACAGGACGTCCTGGACCCGGGAGATCTCGGTGTTGATGTCCTTGCGACGGCGCACCAGTTCGTCGAGCTCGCGCCGGCCCTCGGTGGTGACGCGCTCCGCCTCGGCGCGCGCCTCCTCCAGCAGGCGCTCGGCCTCGGCCTTGGCCAGCTCGACCTGCTCGTCCGCCGCACGGTCGGCGGCCTGCAGCCGCTTCTCCGCCTCGGCGGACGCCTTCTCCAGGCGCTCCTCCGCCTCCTCCTGCGAGGACCGCAGCTTGGCCTCGGCCTTCTCGATCAGCGCCTCGGCCCGGTCGGTGGACGTGGAGAGCTTGGTCTCCGCCTCCTTGAGCAGGCCCTCGGCCTTGCGGACCGCCGACAGCCGGACCTTGCTCGCCTCGGCGGACGCCTCCGAGGTGAGCTCCCCGGCCCGCTCCTCGGCGGCGGCGATCAGGGCCGCCGCGCGCTCCTCGGCCTCGGCGACGGTGGCGACCGCCTGCTCCTCGGCCTCGGTGAGCTGCTCCTGGGCGGCCGTCACCAGCGCGTCGACGCGCTCGCCGGCCGACTTCATCGCCGCCGCGTTCTCCTTGCGGGCGCGCTCGTGCAGCGCCTCGACCTCGGCGTCGGTGCGCTCGCGCAGCTCCTCGGCGCGCTCGCGGATCGCGGTGGCGTCCCGGCGGGCCTCGGCGAGCAGCGCGTCCGCGTCGGCGCGGCCCTTCTCCACCTCGCGCTGGCCGGCCGCCTCGCCGGCGGCGACCAGCCGGTCGGCCTCCTTGCGGGCGGCGGCGACCATCGCGTCGGCCTGCTCCTCGGCGGCGGCGGTGGTGGCCAGCGCGGTGGTCTGGGCGTCCTCGCCGAGCGACTCGGCGTCCGCGAAGGCCCGCTCCAGGACGGACTTGGCCTGGTCGCGGGTGGCCTTGTCGAACTGCTCGGCGGCCTCCCGGGTCTCCGCGTCGTAGGCGTCGGCGCGGGCGTGGGTCGCGGAGTCGTACTCGTCGGCCAGGGTGCGGGTCGCGAGCGCGTACTCCTCGGCCTCCGAGCGCAGCGCGGCGGCCAGCTCCTCGGCCTCGGCGACCAGGCCGGCCGCGTGCTCCTCGGCGGCGGCGACCGTCCGGGCGGCCTGGGCCTCGGCGTCGGCGCGCAGCTGGTCGGCGGCCTCCTGGGCGGTGCGCAGCTCGTGGTCGGCCTCGGCGCGCAGCTGCTCGTCGTAGGCCTGGGCCTCGGCGTGCCGGCGGGCGAGCTCGGCCTCGGCGGCCTCGCGCTCGGCGGCGAGCTCCAGCTCGGTCTGCTCGCGCAGGGCGGCCGTCTCGGCCTCGGTGCGGGCGCGCAGGTCGGCGGTCTCGCGGTCGGTGAGCTCGCGCAGCTCCGCGGTCTCGCGGTCGGCGAGCTCGCGCAGCTCGGTGGTCTCCCGCTCGGCGTCGGCGCGCAGGTCGGCGGCGGCCTGTTCGGCCTGCTCGCGGACCTCGGCGGCCTCGCGCTCGGCGGTGGCGGTCAGCTCGGCGATCTGCTGGGAGGCGGCCTCGTGCAGGCCGGCCACCGACTGGCGGACCTCGGCGGCCTCGTCCTCGGCGGCCTCGACCAGCGCGGCGCACTCCGCCTTGGCGGCGGCGATCAGCTCGTCGCCGTCGGCGCGGGCCTGGTCCAGGACGGCACCGGCCTCGGCGCGGATGGTGTCGGCGGTGGCGCGGGCCTCGGACAGCTCGCGGCCGGCCTCGGCGCGGACCGTCTCGGCCTGCTCGGCGGCCAGCGCCAGGTCGGCGGCGGCCTTCTCGCGGACCTCCTTGGCGGCCTGGGCGGCCTCGGCCTTGCGCTGCTCGGCGGAGACGCGGGCGGCCTCCAGCAGCTCCTCGGCCTCGGTGCGCTGGGCGGCGGTCTCGGCTGCGGTGCGCTCGGTGAGGTCGGCCGCGGCCTGTTCGGCCTCCGTGCGCACGCGCTCGGCGTAGGCCTCGGCGTCGGTGCGCTGGGCGGCGGTCTCGGCTGCGGTGCGCTCGGTGAGGTCGGCCGCGGCCTGTTCGGCCTCCGTGCGCACGCGCTCGGCGTAGGCCTC
>NZ_JBEZGX010000049.1:0-6204 GCF_040650235.1 Kitasatospora sp. NPDC048722 | reverse complement strand
GGCGTCGGTGCGCTGGGCGGCGGTCTCGGCTGCGGTGCGCTCGGTGAGGTCGGCGGCGGTCTGCTCGGCCTCCGTGCGCACGCGGTCGGCGTACGTCTCGGCGGCCTCGCGGACGGCGGCGGTCTCGGCGGCCGTGCGCCTCGTCAGCTCGTCCGCGGCCTGCTCGGCGGCAGTGCGCTGGGCGGCGGTCTCGGCTGCGGTGCGCTCGCTGAGATCGGCGGCGGCCTGTTCGGCCTCGGTGCGCACGCGGTCGGCGTAGGCCTCGGCGGCCTCGCGGACGGCGGCGGTCTCGGCGGCCGTCCGCTTCGTCAGCTCCTCGGCGCCCTGCTCGGCCTGCTCGCGCGCGGCCCGGGCGGCGGCCAGCTGCTCCGCGGTCTCCTCGCGCTCGCGCCGGAGCCCGGCGGCGGCCTCCTCGTGCTCGCGCCGGCTCTCCTCGCGCAGCGCGGTGGCGACGGTCTCGGCCTCGCCCCGGGTGCGGGCGGCCTCGGTGTCGGCCTCGGCGCGCACGCGCTCGGCGTCGGCCACCGCGGCGTCCCGGACGGCCTTCGCAGCGGCCTCGGCATCAGCCCGCAGGGCCTCCGCGGCGGTGCCCGCCTCGGCGCGCACCCGCTGGTCGAACTCGGCGGCTTCGCGCCGGAGTTCGGCGGTCTCGCGCTCGGCGGCGGTGCGGTTCTCGGCGGCCGCGGCGCGGGCGGCGGCGAGCGCGTCCTGGCCCTGCTGCTCGGCGGCGGCGGTGATCTTCCCGGCCTCGGCACGGGCCCGGGACAGGGTCTGCTCGGCCCGGCCCTGGGTCTCGGCGGCCTGCTCCTGGGCCTGCTCGCGCAGCCGCTCGATCTCCGCGGCGGCGCCGGCGCGCAGCTCGTCCGCGTCGGCCTTGGCCTTGGTGAGCAGTTCCTCGGCGTTCTTCGCCGACTCCTCGATCTGCAGCACGGCCTGGCGGCGGGCCTCGCCGCGGACCCGGTCGGCCTCGGCGGCGGCCTGGGCGCGCAGCTCCTCGGCCTCGGCGCGCAGTTGGGCGGCCTCGTCCTGCATCTGCTCGATCCGCTCGCGGATCGCGGCGGCGTCGTCCAGGGCTGCGTTCTGGGCCTGCTCGACGGCGGCCTGGGCCTGCTCGCGCAGGAGCTGGGCCTCGGCGGCGGCCTCGGCGCGGATCCGCTCGGCCTCGGCGGCGGCCTCGCCGCGCGCCGCCTCGGCGTCCCGGTTGGCCCGGCCGAGGACCTCCTCGGCCGTCTTGGCGGCCTTGGCGAGGTGGACGGTGGCGTCCTTGGCGCCCGCCGCGCGGCCCTCTTCCTCGGCCTCGCTGCGCAGGCGCAGCGCGTCGGCCTCGGCCTGCGCCCGCAGGTCGGCGAGGTCACGCTCGGTGCGGGCGCGCAGGTCGGCGATCGCCGCCTCGGCCTCGGCCTTCAGCTGGGCGGCGACGGACTCGGCGGTGGCGCGCAGCCGCTCGCTCTCCTCGGCCGCGGCGGCCTTGGCGGCGTCCGCCTCGGCCTGCCGGGTGGCGGCCTCGGCCCGGACCGCCTCGGCCTCGGCCCGGATGGCCTCGGACTCCTTGGTGGCCTTGGCGACCAGGCGGGCGATCTCGGCGCGGGCGGTCTGGGAGCGCTGCTCGTTGGCGGCGTCGCCGTCGGCGACCCGGCGCTCGACGGCGGCCTCGGCGTCGGCCTGGAGCTGCTCGGCGGCCCGTTCGGCCTGTTCGCGCAGCTCGGCGGCCTCCCGGCGGGTGCGCTCGGCCTCGGCGATCGCCTCGGCGCGCAGCCGCTCTATCTCGGCCTGGGCGTGGGCCAGCTGCTGCTCGGTGCGCGCCTGCTCGGCGGCGGCGTGCTCCTTGAGCCGGCTGATCTCGGTCTGTGCGGCGGCGAGCTGCTGTTCGGCGGCCGCGTGCGCGGCGGCGAGCTGCTGCTGGGCCTCGCCGCGGGCGGCGTCGACGTCGGCGGCGGCCTGGGCGCCGGCCTGCTGGGCCTGCTCGGAGGCGGCACGCAGGAGGCGTTCGGCGTCGTTCTGGGCCCTGTGCAGGGCGGCCTCGGCGGCGGCCTGGGCCTCGCCGCGGGCGGCGTCCACGTCGGCGGCGGTCTGCGCGCGGGCCTGGTCGGCCAGGGCGACGGCCTCGGCGCGGGCGGCGGCCATCATCCGCTCGGCCTCGGCGCGGGCCTCCTGGAGCAGGCGGTGGGCCTCCTGCTCGCTGCCGGTCCTGGTCTGCTCGGCCCAGCCGTTCAGGTGCTGCTCGGCGTTGCGGCGCAGCTCGGTGAGCTCGTCCTCCAGCTGGCGGCGGCGGGCGGTGAGCTCGGCCTCCAGGCGGGCGGTGCGCTCGGCGGCCTCGGCCATGATCCGCTGGGTCGCGGCCTGGGAGTCCCGCAGCTGGCGCTCGGCGTCCGCGCGCATCTGCTGGGCCTGCATCTCGGCGGTCCGGAGCATCTGCTCGGCCTGGCCGGAGACGGCGTCGAAGGCACGCGGCTGGGCGAGCATGCGACGGGATTCGTGCAGCTTGGCCCGGAGCACCTCCACCTGGTAGGCGAGGTCCTCGGCGTGCTCGACTGCCTTGTCCCGCTCCTTTCGAGTCCGACCCATCTCGGCCTCGAACTGGGAGAGGTGATCGTCAGCCTCGTAGCGGTCGTTGCCCCGCACTCCGCGGTCCCATCCATCTCCTGGTCGCGTCCTCGACCCGGCCGGTGCGAGGCCCCCGTGGTTCCGGGCGCTGCTCCGACTGGTCCTTGCATCCGCGGCCGGTGAGCCCCCACGTTCAAGCCGGGGCCGCCCGCCGCGGTCGTCGGAGCCCTCGGTGCGGGAGCGCGGTGATGCCGCGTTCCCCCGTCCGGGTGGACTCCTGGGCGAACTCTTGCCTTGTGGAGAATGGTGACAGATCCGACTTGCGACTGTTCAGCCGTGCCCGCGTAGTGGACTCCCCTGCGACGGGCCGCCGCCGGAGGGCGGACGGGCCTGTCATCGGCCGTGCCCGTCCCCTCCGTCCCCCGGAGTCTTCGCGCACCTGGGCATTGTAGTGGGAGCGCAGGGCGGGGGAATGGCCGCGTGGGGGTTTTCCGGGTACCGGGTCAGGTTACTGACGAGTTACCGGGTCCGAGCGGAGCGAGGGCCCCGTCGAGAGGTGCGTGCCGCGCCCGGCGCCTGCCGGGCGCAGCGGGGGAGGAGCAGGGCGCCGCCCGGGGCGGGGGCGGCACCGTGGGGGCCCTCAGTGCTCGTCGTGGGCGGCCGGTTCGGCCGAGGTGACCAGCTCGGTCAGGACGCCGCCGCAGTCCTTGGGGTGCAGGAACGTGATCCGCGAGCCCATCGAGCCGATCCGCGGCTGGTCGTACAGGACCCGGACGCCCTTGCCCCGGATCGCCTCCGCGTCGCCGTCGACGTCGGCGGTGCCAAAGGCGATGTGGTGGACGCCCTCGCCGTTCTTCTCCAGCCACTTGGCGACGGTCGAGTCGGGCCGGGTGGGCTCCAGCAGCTGGAGGTAGGAGGCGCCGCCGTCGCCGGTGTCGTTGATCTTGAGCATGGCCTCGCGGACGCCCTGCTCCTCGTTGACCTCGCTGTGGAACACCTCGAAGCCGTACGTGGCGCGGTAGAACTCGACCGTCTTGTCGAGGTCTCGGCAGGCGATGCCGATGTGGTCGATACGGGTCAGCACGGCGGCCTCCGGTGAACGGGTCGCGAAACGGGTGGCCACCAGTGCAGCGCATCGCGCTCGACCCGCGCCAGCGCCGGACGTGCGAGTCTGCTCACACGCCGGGGTTCACCCGGACCGCGCTGACACGGTGTTGACTGGACGGTGCCAGTGCGCTCGATCACACCGTAGCTCCGGTGACGGGCGGGTAACAGGTCAGTACATTGAGCGGCATCCTCACCTGGCCACGACGTGCGAAGGGGCTCGTCCCATGACCAACACCACCTCTGTGATCGTTGCCGGTGCGCGGACCCCCATGGGTCGCCTGCTCGGCTCGCTCAAGGGCTTCTCGGGCGCCGACCTCGGCGGCTTCGCGATCAAGGGCGCGCTGGAGCGCGCCGGGATCACGGGGGAGCAGGTCCAGTACGTGATCATGGGCCAGGTGCTCCAGGCCGGCGCCGGCCAGATCCCGGCCCGCCAGGCCGCCGTCAAGGCCGGCATCCCGATGAACGTCCCGGCGCTGACCATCAACAAGGTCTGCCTCTCCGGCCTCGACGCGATCGCCCTGGCCGACCAGCTGATCCGCGCGGGCGAGTTCGACATCGTCGTGGCCGGCGGCCAGGAGTCGATGACCAACGCCCCGCACCTGCTGCCGAAGTCCCGCGAGGGCTACAAGTACGGCGCGGTCGAGGTGCTGGACGCCATGGCGTACGACGGCCTCACCGACGCCTACGAGAACATCCCGATGGGCGAGTCCACCGAGAAGCACAACACCCGCCTCGGCATCGGCCGCGAGGTCCAGGACGAGATCGCCGCCGCCTCGCACCAGCGTGCCGCCAAGGCCCAGGCCGACGGCCTCTTCGACGCCGAGATCGTCCCGGTGCCGATCCCGCAGCGCAAGGGCGAGCCGGTCCTGTTCGGCCAGGACGAGGGCATCCGCGCGGACACCACCGTCGAGGGCCTCGGCAAGCTGCGCCCGGCCTTCGCCAAGGACGGCACGATCACCGCCGGCTCCGCCTCGCAGATCTCCGACGGCGCCGCCGCCGTGGTCGTGATGAGCAAGGCCAAGGCCGAGGAGCTGGGCCTGACCTGGATCGCCGAGATCGGCGCCCACGGCAACGTGGCCGGCCCGGACAACTCGCTGCAGTCCCAGCCGTCCAACGCGATCAAGCACGCGCTGGCCAAGGACGGCCTGACCGTCGCCGACCTCGACCTGATCGAGATCAACGAGGCCTTCGCGGCCGTCGCCCACCAGTCGATGAAGGACCTCGGCGTCTCCTCGGACATCGTCAACGTCAACGGCGGCGCGATCGCCCTCGGCCACCCGATCGGCATGTCCGGCGCCCGGGTGGTGCTGCACCTGGCCCTGGAGCTCCAGCGGCGCGGCGGCGGCGTCGGCGCGGCCGCCCTGTGCGGCGGCGGCGGCCAGGGCGACGCCCTGATCGTGCGCGTTCCGAAGGCCTGATCAACCTCGAACTGTCCGGGGCTGCGGACCGCCACGAGCGGTCCGCGGCCCCGTCGGCATCCGCCAAGGAGCACCCGATGATCGATGTCGCCACGCTGGTCGAACAGGCCCGGCACGGCCGACCGCGCGCCGTCGCCCGGCTCATCACGCTGGTCGAGAACGCCGCCCCGGAGCTGCGCGAGGTCATGGCCGCGCTGGCCCCGCACACCGGACACGCCTACACCGTGGGCCTCACCGGCTCCCCCGGCGTGGGCAAGTCCACCTCCACCTCGGCGCTGGTCTGCGCCTACCGGCGGCTCGGCAAGCGGGTCGGGGTGCTGGCCGTCGACCCGTCCTCGCCGTTCTCCGGCGGCGCGCTGCTCGGCGACCGGGTCCGGATGCAGGAGCACGCCACCGACCCGGAGGTCTTCATCCGCTCGATGGCCACCCGTGGCCACCTCGGGGGTCTGTCCTGGGCCGCCCCGCAGGCCCTGCGGGTGCTGGACGCGGCCGGCTGCGACGTGATCCTGGTGGAGACCGTCGGCGTCGGCCAGTCCGAGGTGGAGATCGCCGCGCAGGCCGACACCACCGTCGTGCTGCTCGCCCCCGGGATGGGCGACGGGATCCAGGCCGCCAAGGCCGGGATCCTGGAGATCGGCGACCTCTTCGTGGTCAACAAGGCCGACCGCGACGGCGCCGACGCCACCGCCCGGGAGCTCAACCACATGCTCGGCCTCGGTGAGGCCCGCGAGGCCGGTGACTGGCGCCCGCCGATCGTCAAGACGGTCGCGGCGCGCGGCGAGGGCGTGGACGAGGTCGTCGAGGCGCTGGAGAAGCACCGCGCCTGGCTGGAGGAGCACGGCGAACTGGCGGTGCGCCGCCGCCGCCGGGCCGCCGACGAGATCGAGGCGATCGCGCTGGCCGAGCTGCGCGCCCGGATCGGCGACCTGCGCGGGGACCGGCACCTGGCCGGGCTGGCCGAGCGCGTCGTCACGGGCGACCTGGACCCGTACGGCGCCGCCGACGCCCTGGTGGCCGGGCTGACCGCCCAGGCCTGAGACGACGGAGGAGGCCGGACCCCGCGCGGGGTCCGGCCCGCCGCTTCACCGGGCCGCACGGCACCCGGCACCGGCCACTCCTGGTCCTGGGAGTGCGC
>NZ_JBEZGX010000048.1:0-74664 GCF_040650235.1 Kitasatospora sp. NPDC048722 | reverse complement strand
CAGCGCGGCCACGTACAGGACCGTCGCGGCCGCCGCCCAGAACGCGGCGCTGCGCCGGCCGGCCCGGTGCTGGAGGTAGGCGGCGACGCCCGTCGCCGCGAAGGCCCCGACGAAGACCAGGCCGAACAGCCCGTTCTCGATCGCCTTGTTGATGTTCTGCATCGCGGTGACGTAGGTACGGTCGTCACCCTTCGCCAGGCCCGGCATCACCGAGACGTCGAAGGCGAAGAACAGGCCCGCCATCAGGCCCATCGCGACGGTCGCCGCCACGAGCACGGGCCCGGCGGCCCGACCCTGGGCGGCGACGGGGGCGGCGGGGGCGCCGTAGGCGGCGTGGAAGGTGGACGGTGGTGCGGTCCGGTTGGTGCTCATCAGTACTCCCTCGGGACGCGGATGGTGCGGTGACCGGTCACAGGACCGGGGCCAGGGTGCGCCGGTAGCGGCGTTCCAGGACGGTGCGGCCCAGCAGCCGCACCGGCGCCGGGATGGTCGCCGCGACGGCGGCCGCCGAGGCCGCGTCCGCGCCGTCGAACATCCACGGCTGCAGGTAGGTCATCACCTGGGCGGGGGCGCTCCCGATGATCCGCCGCTCGACCCGGCCGTACTCCGCGACGCCCAGGGCGGCGAGCACCGGGAGGGCGACGCGCTCCTCGTGCCGCAGGTGGTCGCGGACGAGGTCGCCGAACTCCTGCGCGGCCTCCACTAGTTCCTCGATCCGCCCGGTGGTCAGGACGCCCGCCACCCGGCTCATCGAGCGGTCCAGGGCGCCGTGGTCCTGCTCCAGCGCGCCGCTCCCGTCGAAACCGGGCACGTGCCCGCGCAGGTGGGGCCAGAGGATCTCGTCCTCGCTGTGGTGGTGCCAGTCGATCACCGCGCGCAACCGGCCGAACCACTCCCCCAGCGCCCTTGCGCCGCCAGGCCGTACGCTCCGCGCCGCCGCGCACAGGCGGGCCGCGTCACGCCGCATCGCCATGTGCATCAGGCCGAATCCCCGGACGTGCTCCGGGAGGCCGCCCAGGCCCTGCTCGCTCGACCACACCACGCTGCCGTTTCCAGCCATGACGCTCCGTCACCTCCACTATCACATCTGCCTGTTGACCCACCCGGTGCCCGTCCCCGGCCTCGATGGGAACACACCGGCTCGACGGCGGACCACGCATTTCCACCCCTCATCAAGCCGCTTTCGAGCGACTGTCGGAAACGGCCACCGAATGTGCGCGGAACGGGCGTTCGGACGAACAGGACCGGGAATCCCCGTGAAACAGCCGTGCATCAGCCGTGTCCCGGTTCCGCCACACCAGCGCGAAGGACGAGGCCCCCGGGGGCGGTGCTCCCGGGGGCCTCGTGCTCGGTGGGGCGCGGCCGGACGTCAGCCGGCCATGGCGGCCAGCACGGTGCGCCAGTCCTCGCCCGGTTCGGGGCGCAGGAGGTCGGCGAGGGTCTTCGCGCCGTAGTGCCAGGGGCGTCGGAGCTCCCGGTCGGCGTCCGGACCCGGTGCGACCGTGCTCGCGGACCCCAGCAGGCGGACGAGCTCGGCCGTGAAGTCCGTCCAGGAGACGTGCCCGGTGACGGCGTTGACGATCCGTCCGGCCGCGGGCGACTGGGCCACCGCGCACGCGCCGAGCGCCCGGGCGAGGGCGGCCGAATGGACCCAGCAGGCGCCGGCCCACTCGGGGCCGTCGGGCACGGTGATGGGTTCGCCCGCGAGGGCGGCCTGGTAGAGGGCGCCGGTTGAGCCCCAGCGCAGCTGGTCGCGCAGACGCCGGTGTGGGCCCCAGACGATCGGGGCGCGCACGATGCTCGCCGGGCCCCGGCCGCCTTCGAGGAGGATCCGCTCGCAGTCGAGCTTGGCCTGCCCGTACGGGGTGAGCCCCGGGCCGGGCTCGGCACCCTCGGGGACGTCGCCGGCCGCGGGCCGGCCGTAGGCGTCGATGCTGCTGACGAAGACGAACGGTCCGCCGCGCCAGCCGTCCACGAGGGCGCGCATCGCGGCGACGTCGGTCGCGTGGTCGGTGAAGGTGCACGCGGCGTGGATGACGGCGTCGGCGCCCTCGACGGCCCGCCGGAGGCTGTCGAGGTCGGCGAGGTCGCCCTCGGCCACCTCGACGCCGTTGAGGGCCGGGAGGTGGGCCGACTCGGGCCGGACCAGCGCCCGCACCGGGCGGCCCTGGGCCATCAGTTCCTGGAGCACGGCCGCGCCGACCCCGCCGGTGGCGCCGGTGACCAGGACCGTGCCGGCCCTGGCCCGTGTGACGGGGGCGCCCGTGCGGGCGAGGGCGGCGCGGCGCTCGTCTCCACGGGCGGCGAGGAGTCCGGCGAGGGCCCGCGGGGTGCGCTGCTCCAGGATGTCGAGGCCGGTGAGCGGCAGGCCCGTCCGGGTGCGCAGGCGCTCGGCGAGCCGGACGGCGACGAGGGAGTGGCCGCCGAGGGCGAAGAAGTCGCCGTCGGCGGGCGGGACGGTGCCCAGCAGTTCACCGAAGGCCGCGCGGACGGCGGCCAGCGGGCCTGGCTCGTCGGCCGCCGGACGGGCCGCGCCGGGCAGGCGGGTGTGGTCCGGCGTGCCGTCGGGCAGGCGGGGCAGTCGGTCCAACAGGACGACCGCGGAGGGGAGTTCGTCCTCCCGCACGGCCCGGCGCAGGAGCGACTTGAGCTCGCCCCCACTGGGCGCGACCGGTCCGCGCACGACGGCGTAGCCGAGCAGCGGCCCGTCCGCCGACCGGGCGAGCGTCGCCTCGGCGACCCGCGGATCGGCCAACAGCGCGGTGAGCGCGGGGTGTTCGGACGCCGTGAGGCGCGATCCGGGGAGCTCGTCGACGCGGCGCTCCCCGTCCGCGGCGACGGCGCCCAGCAGCTCGGCGAAGGCGGCCAGCAGGCGCCCGGCCGTCTCCTCGTCGAGGGCATCACGGTCGTGCTGGACCAGGCAGCGCGGCTGCGGGCCGTCCTCGACGAGCAGCGCGAGGCCGAACTTGGCCAGTCCGAGGTCGAGTTCGATGCTCTCGGCGGCGAGGCCGGGCAGTGCGAGCGGCTCGGCGGGGCGGACGACGTCGCAGCTGACGGAGAGCAGCGGGATGCCGTCCGCGCCGCGGGCCGGGGCACCAAGGCGTTCGAGGACCAGGTCGAAGGGGACCTCGTGGTGCTCCTGCGCGTCGAGCAGCGCGGTCCTGACCTGCCCGAGGACCTCGGTGAAGGGCGCGTCGCCCGCGATGTCCGCCCGCAGCGCCAGGGTGTTGACGCTCAGGCCGACGGTGTTGCGCAGATCGGCGCGGTGGCCGCTGGCGCAGCCGAGGACGAGGTCGCTCTCGCCGGAGGCGTTGCGCAGCGTGGCGAAGGCCGCCGCCAGGACGACGCCGAACAGGGTGGCGCCGTGCCGGGCGCCGAGGCGGCGCAGCGCGTCGACGGTGCCGGGGGCGAGCGGAGAGCTGTGCAGGGCGGCGCGGCGTTCGCGGGCGCCGGGCGGGACGGGCCGCAGGAGCGGCAGCGGGCGGGCACCGGCCAGGTGGGCGGCGCGGGTGTCCGCGGCGGCGGTGAGCTCGGCGTCGCGGGCGCGTTCGCGGCGGGCGTGGTCGGCGTATGCCGGTCCGGGCGGCCGGAGTTGGGCCGGCCGCTGATCGCGCGCGGCCTCGTAGAGGGCGGCGAGTTCGGCGCCGACGATCGGCAGGGAGCCGCCGTCGACGGCGATGTGGTGGATGGTGAGGAGGAAGGTGTGGTCCTCGGGCGCGTGCCGCAGCAGCAGGGCGCGCAGGACCGGCCCGGTGGTGAGGTCGAACGGTCGGGCCGCTTCGGCGGCGAGCAGTCCGGGGGCGTCCGCCTCGGTGGCGTCGACGACCGGGAGCGGCACCGGGGTGGCCGGGACGGCCTCCTGGTAGGGCTCGTCGCCGCGGCTGCCGTAGTGCGTGCGCAGGACGGCGTGCCGTTCGGTGAGCGCGGTGAGGGCGGCGGCGAGCGCGGCGGGGTCGAGCGGACCGCGCAGGCGGGTGGCGAGCGGGACGTTGTAGAGGGCGCCGCCCTGGCCGAGGTGGTCCATCAGCCACATCCGCTGCTGGGCGTGCGAGAGCGGGGCGGGGCCGGTGGGGTCCGCGGCCGGGGCGGGCTCGGCGGCGGCCGGACGGGTGCGGCTGCGGGCGCGCCGCAGCAGGTCGGCCTGGTCGACGGCGCTCATGCGCCCACCTCGCTTCGCTCGGCCGGGGCGTGCGCCCGCACGCGCCCCTTGGTGATTCGCTCACTTCGTTCCCTCATCGGTCGGCCCCCTGCGCTTCGGCCCCCTGCGTTTCCGCGTCGGTGACCGCGTCGGCCGCGGCTGCGGCTTCCGCATCGCGCAGGGCCCGTTCGAGGAGTTCGGCCTGGCCCGCGACGGTGGGGTCGGCCAGGAAGGCGGCGAGCGAGAGCTCGACGCCGATGTCCCCGCTGAGGTCGTCGACGACCCACATGGCGAGCAGCGAGTGACCGCCCTCGGCGAGGAAGTCGGCGCTCGGCGAGGTCACCCGGCGGCCGAGGGCACGCTCCCAGGCCTCGGCGACGACCTGCTGGATCGGCGTCAGCTCGACGGCCTCCCCCGTCACGGACGCCGGCGCGGCCGGCGCGGCGTCCTCGGCGAGCGCCCGGCGGTCGACCTTGCCGGTGCCGGTGAGCGGGAGGGCGTCCAGGACGGCCCACGCGGTGGGCACGAGGTGGGACGGCAGCCGCTCGGCGAGCCGGGCCCGCAGGCTCTCGGCCTGCGGCCGCGTGCCCTCGGCGGGCACGACGCACGCGGTGAGCGCCGCCTCCGGCCGGCCGGCCCCGCGCACGACCACGGCGACCTCGGCGACCTCGGGGAACTGCAGCAGCGCGTGCTCGACCTCCTCCGGCTCGATCCGGAAGCCGCGTACCTTGACCTGGTGGTCGACGCGGCCGTGGAACTCCAGGACGCCGTCCGGGCGCTGCGCCGCGAGGTCGCCGCTGCGGTAGGCGCGCCCGACGCCGGGCAGTTCCCGGAAGCGCTCCGCGGTGAGCTCGGGCCGGTGGAGGTAGCCGTCGGCGACGCGGGCGCCGGCGATCCACAGCTCGCCGACGGTGCCGGCCGGCGCGGGGGCGAGGTCCTCGTCGAGGACGAGCACGCGTGCGCCGCCGATGGCGCGGCCGATGGGCACCGGACCGGTGCAGTCGGCCGGGTCGACGCGGTGCAGGGTGGTGAAGGTGGTGCCCTCGGTGGGCCCGTAGCCGTTGACGAGTTCCAGCCACGGGAAGGCGCGCAGCACGGCGGCGGAGTGGTCGGGCGAGAGCGCTTCGCCGCCGACGGCGAGGGTGCGCACGACGCCGAAGATCCGGGACTGGCGGGCCGCGAGGTGGTGGAAGAGCGCGGTGGTGAGCACGAGCACGGTGACGCCGAACCGCTCGACGTCGGCGGCGAGTTCCTCGGAGGTGGGCCGGTCGGCGGGTGAGACGGCCACGGCGGCGCCGTTCGCGAGCGGCGCCCACAGCTCGAAGGTGGAGGCGTCGAAGGTGACGGCCGAGTGGAACAGGACGCGGTCGCGGGGCCCGACCCGGATCCCGTCCGGTGCGGTGACGAGGTCGGCGATGCCGCCGTGCGGGATGCGGACACCCTTGGGCCGACCGGTGGAGCCGGAGGTGAAGAGCACGAGGGCGGTGGCGGCCGGGCCCGTGGTGGGCAGGGCCCGGGCGGCGGGCTCCTCGTCGGTGCCGCGCTCGCCGAGGACGAGGGTCCGGTCGTCGGACAGGCCGGCCTCGGCGAGCAGCGCCTTGTCGCCGAGGGTGAGCTCGACACCGGCGTCGGCGATCATGTCGGCGATGCGCGGGCGCGGGTAGGCGGGGTCGAGCGGGACGACGTGGCCGCCGGCCTGCCAGACGGCGAGCTGGGCGACGACGAGGCGGGTGGAGCGGGCGCAGAGCAGGCCGACGGCGCGGCCGGGGCCGATCCCGCGGGCGGCCAGCACGGTGGCCAGCTTCCGGGCGGCGTCGGCGAGTTCGCGGTAGGTCAGGACGGTGGTGCCGTCGGTCACGGCGAGCGCGTGCGGGCGCTCGGCGGCGTGCCGGGCGACGAGGGCCGGGACGGTGTCCGCAGCAGGCATGGGGTGGTTCCCTTCCGGGCGCCCCGGCGACGGGCCGGGGCGCCCTGGGTCAAGGCTTCGAGGTCGCGGTCAGGCGGTGGCGCCGGCGCCGGTGCGCCGTTCGTCCACGAGCCGGGCGACGGCGCGCAGGTCGGGCTGGCGCAGCAGTGCCGCGGCGCGAAGCCGTACGCCGTGCTCGTCCTCCAGCGCGGCCAGCAGGCGGGCGGCGGCGAGGGAGTTGCCGCCGGCCTCCAGGAAGTTGTCGTGCGGTCCGAGGTCGGCGCGGCCGAGGAGGTCGCGGGAGAGCCGCAGGACGGTGCGTTCGGTGTCGGTGGCGCCGTCCTCGGCGCTCGCACCGTTCTCAGGAGACTCCGCCGCGAGCAGCGCGGCGCGGTCGACCTTGCCGTTGGCGTCCAGCGGGAAGGCGTCGACGAGCCGGACGACCGAGGGCACGGCCTGTTCGGGCAGCCACGGGCGGACGGCCTCGATCAGGCCTGCGGCCGCCGGCGGCTCGGCGGAGGCCGCCTGGACGAAGGCGAACAGCCGGTGGCCGCCCGCCGCGGCCGGTGCGGCGGCGACGACGGCGCGGCGCACCCGCTCGTCGCGTTCGAACGCGGCCTCGACCTCGGCGGGCTCGATCCGCACGCCGCTGACCTTGACCTGGTCGTCGAGCCGGCCGAGGAACTCCAGCACGCCGTCGGCACGCATCAGGACGCGGTCGCCGGTGCGGTAGACCCGGTCGCTGCCCTCCGCGGCCTCGGGCGCGCCGACGAAGCGGCGAGCGGTGAGTTCGGGGTCGAGGTAGCCGGCGGCCAGGCCCCGGCCGCCGATGCGCAGCTCCCCCGCCTGTCCGCGCGGCACGGGCCGTCCGTCCTCGTCGGTGACGAGGACGACGGCGCCGGGGATCGGCAGGCCGATCGGCGGCGCGTCGGTGCCGTGGTCGCCGCCGGGCACCATGGTGTGGACGGTGGTGGTGACGGTGGCCTCGGCCGGGCCGTAGGCGTTGTGGACGGTCGCGGTGACGTCCGGGCCGGGGGCTCGGCGCAGCCGGTCGCCGCCGACGGTCAGGTGCCGCAGGGCGAGCCCGGCGGGCCAGGGCCGGTCGAGGACCGGTTCGGCGAGCGGGGTGGGCAGCACGGCGACGGTGATGCCGGCCTCGCGCCACCAGTCGGTGAGGGCGCCGGCGTCCCAGCGGACGGCGTCGGGGGCGACGCTGAGGGCGGCGCCGGAGGTGAGGGTGGCCCACAGCTCCATGAGGTGCGGGTCGAAGGCCACCCCGATGAGCAGGCTGTGCCGCTCGCCGGGGCCGAGCCCGGTGAGGTCCCGGTACCAGTGCAGGAGTGCGCCGAGGGCGGGTTCGCCGACCGCGACGGCCTTGGGGGTGCCGGTGGAGCCGGAGGTGAGGACGGCGTAGTGGGTGCCCTTGGGGATCTCGGCACCGCTGGTGCCCCCGGAGTCGCCGGCGAAGGCCGCGATGACGGTGGCGGCCGCGTTGGCACCCTCCGTCGGCAGGGCGAGCTTGAGCTGCTCGCCCGTCTGGTGCCCGGTCGGGAGCAGGGCGGGGTCGCCGATCAGGCAGGCGGGCCGCAGCTGTTCGGCGACGGCCTGGAGGCGGCGTTCGCCGGGGCGCGGGCCGAGCGGCAGGTGGACGCCGCCGAGCCTGGCGGTGGCGAGGGTGACGGCGACCAGCGCGGCCGAGTGGTCGAGGCAGACGCCGACCAGGTCGCCGGGGCGCACGCGTTCGCGCAGCGCGTCGGCGACGGTGTCGGCGAGGCGGTCGAGTTCGGCGTAGCTCCAGGCGTGGTCGCCGTCGATCAGGGCGGGCGCGTCCGGCGTGCGGTGTGCCCAGGTGGTGAAGAGGTCGAGGACCGCGCCGTCCTGGTGCGGACGGCCGTACTCGATGCTGAGAAGTTCCATCATCGTCTCCCGGTTCAAAGGACGGTCCGTCAGTTCAGGCCCATGGAGCGGGCGATGATGACCTTCTGCACCTCGGAGGTGCCCTCGATGATCGTCATCATCCGCACGTAGCGGTAGAGGAACTCCAGCGGGTGGCCGCGCACCCAGCCGGTGGCGCCGTGGACCTGGAGCGAGCGGTCGACGGCGCGGACGGCGGTCTCGGAGGCGGTGAGCTTGGCGAGGGCCGCGTTCTCGGGCGCCTCGGTGCCGTCGTCGACGAGCCGGGCGCACGCGAGGGTGAGCAGCTTGGAGGCCTCCACCTCGGCGCGGGTGGTGACGAGGTGCTCCTGGACGTGCTGGTAGTCGCCGATGGGCCGGCCGAAGGCCTCCCGCTCGCGGGCGTACTCGACGCCGGCGCGCAGCGCGTACTCGGCGACGCCGTTGCACATGGCGGCGACGACGAGCCGGCCGCGCGAGAGGCTGTCGATGGCGAGCGCGGTGGCCGCGCCGATGCCCTCCTCGCCGCCGATGACGGCCTCGGGCCCGACGGTGACACCGTCCAGCAGGAGCTCGAACAGCGGCTCGCCGGACATGCCCTCGTAGCGCTGGCCGATCCGCAGGCCGGGCTGGTCCATCGGCAGGACGAAGGCGGTGGCGCCCACGGTGCTGCCGTCGCCGAGGTCGGTGGCGGCGACGACCAGGACGATGCCGGCCCGGTCGGCGTTGCTGACGAAGGTCTTGCGGCCGTTGAGCACCCACGTGTCGCCGGTGCGGGTGGCGGTGGTGGTGAGCCGGAACGCGTCGGAGCCGGCGTGCGGCTCGGTGAGGGCGAGGCAGCGGGTCTGCTCGCCGCGCACCAGCGGCACGAGGTGGCGCTCGATCTGCTCGGGCGTGCCGTTGCGCAGCAGCGGGCTCGGGCCGTCGGAGCCGGCGAGGGCGTACGGCGCGAGGGAGCAGCCGCTGCGGCCGGCGGCGTGGTGGAGCAGGACGACGGCGGTGAAGGGCATGTCCGAGCCGCCGAGTTCCTCGGGGTAGTCGCCCGCGTAGAAGCCGAGCGCGGCGGAGCGCTTGCGGACGTAGGCGCGCAGGTCGGCCGGGGGCTGGTCGGCGGTCTCGGGCAACTCGGCTGCCAGCGGCACGAGTTCGCGGCGGATGAAGCTCTCGAACGCGTCGACGAGCTCGCGGTGACCGTCCTCCAGGACGGAAGAGGGCGTCGATGTCACTTGGCGTCTCCGGTCAGCGCGCGGGCCTGGTCGGCCAGGACGGGGTGGCGGAAGAGGGTGCGCAGCGGGGGCCGGGTGCCGAGGTGCGGCTCCAGCCAGGCGGCGACCTGGGCGGCGAGCAGCGAGTGGCCGCCGACCTCGAAGAAGTGCGACTCGGCGGTGAACCGGTCGTGGCCGAGGACCTCGCGCCAGGCGGCGGCGACGAGCTCCTGCCCCGGACCGTCGAAGGCCGCGCCGGTCGCGGCGGGGGCCTCCTCGGGGGCGGTGGCCTCGGCGGCGAGCCGGGTGAGGGCGGCGCGGTCGGGCTTGCCGCCGGGCAGGGTCGGCATCGCGGGCAGGGCGGTCCAGGCCGCCGGGACGAGCCCGCCGGGCAGGCGCTGCGCGAGGGCGGCGTGCAGGGCGGTCTGGTCGGGGCGCTCCGCGCCCTCCAGGAAGCCGACCAGGCGCGGGCCGGCCTCGGGGTCGGTGTGCAGGACCACCGCGCAGGAGCGGCCGCCGAGTTCGGCGGAGGCGGCGGCCTCGATCTCCTCCAGCTCGATGCGGTATCCGCGCAGCTTGACCTGGTTGTCGGTGCGGCCGAGGAAGCGCAGTCGGCCGGTCAGGTCGCGGTAGCCGCGGTCGCCGGTGCGGTAGACCCGGCCGAGGCCCGGCAGGTCGCGGAAGCGCTCGGCGGTGGGCTCGGGAAGGTTGAGGTAGCCCTCGGCCAGCATCGCCCCGCCGACGGCGAGTTCGCCGACGCAGCCGGGCGCCAGCGGGCGCAGCGCCGCGTCCAGGACGTGCATCCGCACGCCGGGCAGTTCGGCGCCGAGCGGCACCTCGCCGTCGCCGTCGAGGTCGGCGGGCCCGACCTGGTGGACGGTGGAGGTGACGGTGGCCTCGGTGACGCCGTAGGCGTTGAGGACCGTGGTGGCTTCGGTGAGGCCCGCGAGGGCGCGGGCGGGCAGCCGCTCGCCGCCGAGGACGAGCAGGCGGGGCGTCCAGCGGCCGTCGCGCAGCGCCTCGTGGAGGTCCTCGCGGACGGCGAGGAGGTAGCTGGTGGGCAGGTTGGCTACGGTGACGCCGCGGGCGGCGAGCACGGCCACCAGCTCGGGGCCGGTGGGCACTTCGCGCTGCGGCACGACGAGGGCGGCGCCGGCGGCGAGCGCGGGCAGCACTTCCTCCAGGGCCACGTCGAAGGACGGGCGGGCGAAGAGCAGCACCCGGTCGGCGGCGGTGAGCTCGTAGCGGGCGGCGATCGCGCCGACGTAGCCGGCCAGTGCCTCGCGGCCGACCAGGACGGGCTTGGGCACACCGGTGGAGCCGGAGGTGTGGATGACGTACGCGATGCCGTCGAGCACGGCGGCGGGTTCGGCCTTGGGGAAGGCCGGTCCGTCCAGGAGCGCGGGGGTGACGCCCTCGGCGGGCAGGGCGAGCGCGCTCTGGCGGGTGGCGAGCACGAGCGCCGGGGCGAGCCGCTCCAGCAGCAGGCCGAGGCGGGCGGCCGGGTCCTCCGAGGAGAGCGGGGCGTACACGGCGCCGTGGCGCAGGCAGGCGAGCAGCGCGACGACGCTGTCGACGCCGCGCGGCAGGACGGCGGCGACCGGCTGGCCGGGCTCGACGCCGGCGGCGCGCAGCCGCTCGGCGAGCTCGGAGACGCGGCGGTCGAGCTCGCCGTAGGTGATCCGCTCGGTGCCGGCGACGAGGGCGGGGGAGGTCGGGTCGTGGGCGGCGGCCGGGTCGAGGGTCGCGGGCTCGGCGGCGGTCTCGGCGGCCTCCGTCGTGGGGGCGGCCAGGGCCGCCAGGGGCTCCTCCGGTCGGTCGAGGTAGGCGCGCAGGAGCTCCAGGAGGCGCTCGGAGAGCAGCACGGCGTCGGACTCGTCGAACAGGTCGGCGTCGTAGTCCCACACCAGGGTCATCCCGGCGGCGCCGTGCTTCTCGCCGACGACGCGGCGGTCGTCCGGCATCAGCACGAGGTCGAGGTCGAAGCGGGTGGTGCCGGTGTTGAAGCCCTCGTGGAGCAGGACCTCCAGGCCGGGCACGCGGACGTCCGGGAGCGAGGCGTCGTGGGCGCTGAACATCACGTTGAACAGCGGGTTGTCCGCGCCGGTGGTGTGCAGGCCGAGGCGGCGGGTCAGCTCCTGGACGGGCAGGTCCTGGTACGGCAGGGCGCGCAGCAGGACGTCCGTCACCTCGTCGATGGCGTCGGTGCCCGAGGTCTCCGCGTCCAGCCGCAGGCGCAGCGGGACGGTGTTGACGAACATGCCGAGGGTGCCCTCGAAGCCGACCGGGCGGTTGCCGACGGCGGTGCCGACGACGATCTCGTCGTGGCCGCTGTGGCGGCGCAGCAGCTCGGTGAACAGGGTGAGCAGCGTGCTGAACGGGGTGTGCCCGTCGGACTTGCTGCGCTCGCGCAGCCGCTCGGCGAGGTCGGCGCCGACGGCCTGGCGCAGCTGGCCGCCGCGGTGGCGGCGGACGGCGCCGGGCCGGGCGAGGCCGGGCAGGGTGACCTCGCGCGGGGCGTCGGCCAGTTCGCGGAGCCAGAAGGCGAGGGCGTCGTCGCTCGGGCCGGTGGCGGTGCGGGCGTGCTGCTCGTAGGAGGGGGCCTGAGCCAGCTCGTAGGGCTCGTCGAGGACGTGGGCGCGGTAGACGGTGAACAGGTCGCGGAGCAGGATCGCGAAGGAGTGGCCGTCGTGGATCAGGTGGTGCTCGACGTGGATCAGCCGGTGGTGGTCGTCGCCGACGCGGACCAGGTGCCACCGCAGCAGCGGGGCCCGGGTGGTGTCCAGCGGCTCGGCGGCCTCGGCGGCGAGCAGGGTGCGGAAGGCGGCCTCGGGGTCGGCCTCGGCCGAGAAGTCGCTGGTGCGCAGCCGGGGCTCGCAGTCCTCGGCGACCCGCTGGCCGGGTACGCCTTCCGGGCGGGCGACCAGCTCCAGGCGCAGGCCCGGGTGGTGGGCGACGACGGCGGCGAGGCCGGCGCGCAGGGCGTCCTGGTCGACGGTTCCCCAGAGGTCGAGGACGGCGGTGAAGTTGTAGGCGCGACTGCCGGGCAGCATCTGCTCGTGCAGCCAGACGATCTCCTGCGAGGAGGAGAGTGCGAACATGGGCGGCTACTCCCTAGTGGTGGCGGGCGTGTTCGTCCTGCTGGTGGCGGGGCGGGCAAATTGTGGGGGCCCGTCCCGGCCGGCCGGGCGCGCCGGGGTGGTGGCGCGAACGGCACTGCTGCGTGGGGGAGTTCGTGGTTCCTTGCGGAAGCTCGCGTGGAACGGCCCGAGGCCGTCGGCGGATCGGCGGCGCCTGGATCAGGCGGCCGGCCGGAGGTGGTGGCGCAGGGCGACGAGCAGGCCCTCGAAGGCCGCTTCGGCGGTGGCGTCCGGGAAGCGCTCGCGGTCCCAGGCGAGGCGGACCAGCAGGTCGTCGCCGTGCGAGGCGGAGACGGCGAGCGGCACGGGCAGGGGGCGCCCGGCGAGGTGGATCTCGCGGCCGGGGACGCCGGCGAGGGCGAGCGGCGGGCGGCGGTGGAGGTCTTCGAGGGTGAGGAGGCCGTCCATGGCGCCGCTCCAGCCGGCGCCGGCCGCGCGGGCGGCGCGGACGACCTCGTCGAAGGGGGTGTCGGCGTGGTCGAGGTCGTCCCACCAGTTGTCGGCGAGCGCGTCGAGGTCCCGGGTCGGGCCCGGGAGCGCCGGGTGGACGAGGGTGTTGATGAAGCAGCCGAGCGCCGCGGGCGCGCCGGGCGGGCGGCCGCCCCACGGGTAGCCGAGGGCGAGCGGGCGGCTCCGGTCGGGGCCGGTCCCGAGCGGACCGCCGGTTCCGTGCAGGCGGTGGGCAGCCACGGCGACGGCGTCCAGCAGGACGGGGAAGACCGAGCCGCGGACGGCACCGGGCACGCGTTCGGTGAGCATGCCGGTGGAGTGCGCCGCGCCCGCCTCCGTGGTGGTGAGACCGCCGAGCCGCTCGCCCCAGTGCGCGTGGGCGGCGGGGGTGGAGGCGGCGTCCTCGGCGGCGAGCTGGCGCTCGACGGCCTCGCGGTAGTCGGCGACGGCGGCCTCGTCGGGGCCGCTGCCGGGTTGGGCGTCCGCCGCGTAGGCGTCCTCGAGTTCGGCCGTGACGATGCCGAGCGACTGCTCGTCGCAGGCCGCGTGGTCGAGCGCGACGGCCAGCAACTCCTCGTCAAAGTCCGGCTCTTCGGCTACGAGCAGGCGCAGCGCCGGTCCGTCGGCCGGACAGTCGAGGAGAGCCTGGCGCAGCGCCTCGCGGGCGGAGCCCCCGGGGGCGACGGCCACCCGGGCGGCCTCGGCCGACGGTCCGCCGACGCGCAGCACGGGCGTGGCGCGCACGTTCGCGAAGGCTCCGCACAGTGCGGGGTGCCGGGCGGCCACGGCGGTGGCGGCGCGCTGGAGCCTGCGCAGGTCGACGGTGCCGCGCGGGTAGGCGAAGAAGACCGGGACGATCTCCGGGCGGCCGCCGGGGGTGAGCCGGCGGGTGATCAGGAAGCGCCGCTGGGCGCCGGTCAGCGGGAGGAGGGCCTGCGGGGCGTCGGCGGCGACGGCCCGGTAGCGGGCGAGGTAGGCGGCGGTGATGCTGGGGGCACCGGTGGCGGTGCTGCTGGCGTGCACGGAACGGTCTCCGGTCTCCGGGTCTCGGTCTCGGTACGGGTTCAGGGCGTGGGGCTCACGGCCGTGTCGGGCGTTTCCACTTCCGTCTCCGAAGCCGGCGCCACGGTGGTCGGCAGGTCGCGCATCCGGAGCAGCGGCGAGAGCAGCAGCGGCACGGGCACGAGCAGGAAGCCCGCCGCGCACAGCCACAGCGCGGTGCGCGGCCCGGCCGCGTCGGCGACGGCGCCCCCGGCGAGCGCTCCGAGCGGCAGCGTGCCCCAGACGAGGAAGCGCATGGTGGCGTTCATCCGGCCGAGCAGGTCGGGCGGGCAGACGGACTGGCGGAAGCTCACCTGGGCGACGTTGTAGGCGACCGCGCCGAACAGCACGACGGCCGATCCGATGCCGAAGAGGACGACGCCGAGGTCGCCGTCGGCCAGCGGCCAGAGCACGGCGAAGGGGCCGGTGACGACCGGGGCGAGCCAGATCAGGCGGGCCTGCCCGACGCCTCGGGCGAGCGGCCCGGCGCACAGCGCCCCGGCGAGGCCGCCGACGGCGGAGGCCGACAGCAGCACGCCGATGGCGCCGGGCGCGAGGTCGAGCACGCGCACCCAGAAGACGGTCTGGACGGCCATCAGCACGGCGGCGAACAGGTTGGAGACGGCGGTGGCGGCGGCGATGACCCGCAGCAGCGGGTGCCCGAGCACGAACCGCACGCCCTCCCCCACTTCGGCGCGCAACGACTTTCCGGCCACGGGCTCCGGCTGCGGTTCCTCGGCGCGGATCCGGGTGAGCAGCAGCGCGGAGGCCAGGTAGCCGCAGGCGTCGGCGACGATCGCGAGCGGCGCGCCGAGG
This sequence comes from Kitasatospora sp. NPDC048722, assembly GCF_040650235.1. Lineage (NCBI taxonomy): Bacteria > Bacillati > Actinomycetota > Actinomycetes > Kitasatosporales > Streptomycetaceae > Kitasatospora > Kitasatospora sp. NPDC048722. Next base: position 60,075 of record NZ_JBEZGX010000048.1, on the reverse strand, counting down.
AGCTGGACGAGTCCGCCGCCGAGTCCGGGCCCGGCGATCTGCGCCGAGGAGCGGACCGTCTCCAGCGCGCCGTTGCCGCCGACGAGGTGTTCGCGCGGCAGGACGGCCGGCAGGAAGGACTGGTGGGCGACGTCGAAGAACACCGTCGCCACGCCGGTGACCAGCGCGACGGCGTAGAGCTGGGCCATCGTCAGCACGCCGAGCGCGGCGGCCGGCGGGATGGACCCGACGGCCACGCAGCGCACGACGTCGGCGCGGATCAGCACGGGCAGTTTGCGCATCCGGTCGAGCCAGGCCCCTGCGGGCAGGCCGACCAGCAGGAAGGCGGCGGTCTCGGCGGCGGTGAGCAGGCCGACCTGGAAGGGGCTGGCGTCCAGCACCATCACGGCGACCAGCGGGAGGGCGACCAGGGTCACCTGACTGCCCGTCTGGGCCGCGGCGGCGCCCGAGAGCAGGAGCCGGAAGTCTCGGTGACCGAGGAGGCGAGGGCGGGGAGGGGACGGCGTATCGCTCTTCTCGTTCATCAGTACGACTCTCGGTCACCGAATCGCACCCGGCAACCGCCGGGTCCGTTTCCGGACGAAGCGATGGCCGGTCCGATCCCGCCACCGCCCCGACCGGCCTTCACGCGCCGCCCATCCGCTCCGCGAGCCCTCCCTCAGCGCGCTGCCCAGGGGAAACCGGCCCTCCGGTCGGCCGATCACCCCTGGCGTGCGGCGTCCATACCTCCGTCCGAAATGCGGACACGCCCTTTCCAGCCATCGGACGGATACGCTCAACTTGGCCGGATCCTGTGACGTATTGACGTTTGGTCACCTCTGCGTGGTGTCGGGGTGATACGGACCCGTCCGGTTGCCGCCCTCGGGTTCCCGCGCACGCTGGGCCCACTCGCCGGGGGCGCCCCTCGACCCCCCGTGTAGCCCGGCCGGCTGTCACCGACGGCTTTACGGACGAGACGGGCTTTCTGCGTTGACGAGGACGGACACCGGAACGGGCGCACGGATCCGGGTGCGCAAGGGCAAGTGGCCGCTGCCGGGGCTCGGCCGAGCCCCGGCCGGTGGCGGACTGGGACGCGCGTCCTCGGCACCGACGAGTTCGGAACCTGGCCGTTCTGCGCGGAGGGCGAGGTCCACCACAAGGCCGACGGCGAGTCGCTGACGGTACCCGGCGACGTGCAGCTGCTTCCCCGCTCCGGCTGGTGGGCCGCATGGTGGTGGCGCAAGGAACGATGGATCAGCGTGGACGTCTGCACGCCGCCCGTTCTCGGCGAATCGGGCTGGAGCTACGTCGACCTCGAACTGGACCTGGCGCGACTGGCGGACGGCACGGTCCTCCTGGTCGACGAGGACGAGTTCGAACAGGCCGTGGTCGAGTGCCGGATGCCTGCGGATGTCGTCCGCGCGGCCCGAGCTGCGGCGGCGGCCTCGCAGATCATGCTGGCCGACGCGACGGAGCCCGTCGTGACCGCCGGCTGGCGGTGGCTCGACCGGGCCTGACAGCCGGCCCGTCGGCGGGGACGCGTACGGGAGCACCGGCAGGGCTGCACGTCTCGCACCCGCCGGCGGCGCCGGCGCCCGGGTCGCCGGCCCTCGTAGCACCGGCCGACACGGCCCTGCGGACACTGTGCGGCCGACGCGTCAGACCGCGGCGCGCAGCCGCTTCTTGTCCGGCTTGCCGACCGCCGTCAGCGGGATCTCGTCCACCACGTGCAGGGCCTCGGGCGCGTACATCCGCCCCTTGCGCGCCGTCACGAACTCCCGTACGTCGCCGAGCTCCGGTCGGTGCCCCGGCGCCGGCACGACGGCGACGTGGACGTGTTCGGCCTCGTCGCGGTCGCGGACGCCGAACACCGCGCACTGGGCGATCGCCGGGTGGGTGACCAGCAGGTCCTCGACGCCGGACGGGTAGACGTGGCCGCCGACCACGATGATCACGTCCTTGAGCCGGTCGGCGAGGTAGAGGTAGCCGTCCTCGTCGAAGTACCCGACGTCCCCGGTGTCGAGCCAGCCGTCCCGCAGCACCGCGGCGGTCAGGTCGGGGCGCTTCCAGTAGCCGGCCATGACGGAGGCCGAGCGCACGTGGATCCCGCCCGGCTCGCCCACCGGCAGGTCGGCGCCGTCGGCCGCGCGGATGACCACCTCGACGCCCGGGAGGGGACGGCCCACCGAGATCTGGCCGCCGCGCCCGACGCGGTCGTGCTCGTGCGGGCCGAGGACGGCGATGTTCTGCGCCTCGGACTGCCCGTAGCCGCCCGCCAGCACCGGGCCGAACACCTTGATCGCCTCCCGGATCCGCGTCGGCGAGGCCGCGCAGCCGCCGTAGAGGACCCGGGCCACGCTGGACAGGTCGGTGCGGCCGATCGCCGGGTGGTCGAGCAGCCGGTGGAGCAGCGGAGGCAGGACCCACAGGTCCGTGATGCGCTCGCGCTCGACGGCCGCCAGCACGTCGCCCGGGTCGAACGCGCGCTGCAGGACGACCGAACCGCCGTGGTAGAGCGCGAGGTCGCTGAACACCCCCGCGAGGTGGGCGATCGAGGTGGCCGCGAGGAAACGGGGCCTCTCGCCTGCCCCGTACGGCGACGCGTCGAAGATGCGCCGGTAGGGGCCGTGCAGGCTGCGGATGCCCTTGGGGATGCCGGTGGTGCCACCGGTGTGACGGATGCCCCAGTCGTCGTCCGGGCCGACGTGGACGGACGGCGGCTCGGCCGGTTGCCCGGCGGAGGCGGCGACGACGTCCTCGCCGGGACCGCCCGGCCCCAGCGCGAGGACCGCCGGGACGTCGACCAGGGGAAGCAACTCCTCGGCCACCGGGAAGCGTTCGGCGTCGACGAGCAGCACGGCGGTGTCGACGCTCGCCACGATCTCGGCCATCGTCGGGGCGCTCATGCCCTCGTACAGGCTGACCAGGCGCGCGCCCGCGAGGCTCGCGGCGTAACGGGCGCTCATCGCCTCGGCGGTGTTGCCGGTCAGCAGGGTGACGGTGACGCCGCGTGCCGCGCCGAGGTCGGCGAGCTCGCGGGCGAGGCGGTAGGTGGCGGCCGCGAAGTCGCCCGCCGTGACGTCCACGCCGTCGGCGGTGGTGATCGCCCGGCGGGCGGGGTCGGCGGCGAGGGCGCTCAGGATCAGTGCGGGGGCGCTGACGAAGTCCTGCTGGTGCATGACTGCTCCTACCTCACGTTCTTCTGCGGGGTGTTCCTCGGGCTCTTCTCGGGTCCACTGACGCTGTGGCAGTCGCACCATAACGCCATGTCCCTTCCGGTTTCCGGGAGTTCGCGCACCGGCGCCGGCCGCGGCGGGGGTGCGGGTCACCGGGTGAACCGCGCCGCGCCGGAGCCGGCGAGGAGTCCGGCGGGCACGCGGCGGCCGTAGGCGAGGAGCAGCAGCTCCTGGGCCCGGCCCTCGACGAGGTCCGCGCCGTCGCCGTACCGCCAGTCCGCGTCGACGGCCCGCAGCCGGACGCCGTCGAGGCGCGCACCGAAGAAGCGCAGGCCGCGCGGGGTGATCGCGTCGAGCAGGGCGGTGGCGCGCGGGAGCGGGAGGCGGGCCCGGAGGCCGAGCGCCACGGTGATGTCGAGGCCGTGGACGGCATCGTGCGCCAGGCCCGCGATCCGGCCGCCGAGCGGCGGGCGCCACGGGTGCTCCGCATGGTCGCGGAGCGCGGCGGCGATCCCCCGCTCGCTCAGGGCGCCGGCGTCGCGGCGGGCCACCCGGTCCGCCATGCGGTGGACCGACCCGCCCACCCGGACGGTCTCCAGCAGGGTCCGGGCGGTGGAGTGGCGGAAGCCGGTGCTCATGTGGGCGGCGACCTCGCGGACGGTCCAACCGGCGCACAGCGACGGCGAGTTCCACTGGCCGACGGTCAAGGAGTCGAGCACGTCGGCGAGTTCCCTGCGCTCGGCCGCGATCTGCTCGCGCAGCCACCCGGGGTCCTGTGCTCGTGACACGGTTTGCATGTACCCAGCCTGCGTGCGGGAGCGTCCGTGCGTCCAAGACCCGGATCTTCTCGCCGGGATAATCGTGGGTTATGGAACTCCGGCAGCTCACCTACTTCGTCACCGTCGCCCGGGAAGGCAGCTTCACCCGGGCCGCCGAACTGCTGCACGTGAGCCAACCCGGCGTCAGCGCGCAGATCAGGCAGTTGGAAAAGGACCTCGGTCAGCGGCTCCTCGACCGCTCCGGGCGCCGCGTCGGCCTCACCCCGGCCGGCGAGGCCGTCCTCCCGCACGCCAGGGCCGCCCTGGCCGCGGCCGGGGAAGCGCGGCGCGCGGCCCAGGAGTTCGGCGGCCTCCAGCGCGGGCACGTCCGGCTCGGGACGGTCTCCGGCGCGGCGCTCCCCGGCTCCGGCACCCTGCCCTCGCTGCCGGGCCTCGCCACGACGCTCGCCGCGTTCCGCAAGGAGCACCCCGGCATCGACCTCTCGCTCGCCGAGAACACCACCCGCCACCTGCTCGCCGAACTCCGCGCCGGCCGCCTCGACCTGGCCGTCGCCGGACTCCCCACCCCCGCGAGCGGCCGTCCCGGCGACGACGGCTGGGACACCCTCGCGGGCCTCGCCCTGCACCCGGTCCTGGAGATCCCGCTCGCCGCCGTGCTCCCCCACGACCACCCGCTGGCCGCCGACGGCCCGCTCCCGGTCGCCGAACTCGCCGGCCACGCCCTCGTCAGCACCCCGCACGGCACCGGCCTGCGCACCGCACTGGATCGCGCCTTCGCCGAGGCCGGCGCCACCCCGGCCATCGCCGTCGAGGCCGCCGCCCCGGCCCACCTCCTCGAACTGGCCGCCCACGGCATGGGCGTGGCGGTCCTCCCGACCCCGACCCACTCCCCCGGCCTGCGCGTCCGCCCGCTGACGTCCCCGGTCCCCCTCGCCCGGATCGCCCTGGTGCACCCCACCGACCGCCCGCGCACGGCCCCGACGTCGGCGCTCCTCGCCCACCTCAGGAGGACGTACCCGGGCCTCTGAGACCCGTGTCCGGGAGGAGGCGCGCGGGTACGGTACCGGCGTGACAGGAACCACGGACACCGTGCTGATCGTGGTGCGCGGGCCGAGCGGCGCGGGCAAGTCCACCGTCGCCGCACGGCTGCGCGCCGCCTACGGCCGGGGCGTCGCCGTCGTCGCCCAGGACGTCCTGCGCCGGACCGTCCTGCGCGAGCGCGACGTGCCCGGCGGGGCGAACATCGGCCTCATCGAGCTCGTCGTCCGGCACGCGCTCGACCACGGCTACCACGTCGTCGTGGAGGGCATCCTCGCCGCCGACCGCTACGGCCCGATGCTGGCCCGCCTCGCCGCCGGCCACCGGGGCCGCACCCGTCTCTACTACCTGGACGTCGAGTTCGACGAGACGGTGCGCCGCCACGCCACCCGCCCGCAGTCCGCCGAGTTCTCCCCCGTCGACATGGCCGAGTGGTACCGGCCCCGGGACCTCCTGCCGGGAGGCGTCGAGCGGGTCGTTCCCCAACACAGCACGCTGGACGCCACGGTGACACGGATCCTCGCCGACACCGCCCTCACTCCGCCCGGCTGGACTCCCGTCCCCTGAAGCGGCGGCCGGACGGGTCAGGCACGTCAGACCTCGACGATCGATGCCACGGGCCGTTTCGGAACGACTTCGCACAGCGGTCCGTACGGCTTCCCCGTGCCAACGGTCGATGACCGGGGCCTGCCGGGCTCGTCTTCCGTACCGAATCACGGACGACCCCGCCCAGCCGGGCACTCTCCGGGCCGGGGCGCCGCCTACGACGGGCGCGTCGACGGCGTCGACGCACGGGTGGCGTCGGTGACGGCCCGTCCGCTGCCGGCGCCCACCTCCGGGACGCTGCGCTGGCTCCGGTGCGACGACGCGCAGTCGGGCTTCGCCACCCGGGCCGCGTTCGACTGCGGCGGCGCGCCGGCGATCCCGCTCCACGGGGGCGACGGCGACACGGGCACGCTGCCGGTCACCGGTGACCGGGACGGCGACGGCCGTGCCACCCAGGTGGTGGTGGTCGCCGGCCGCTGAACCCGCACCGAGCGGCCCCGCCTCGCCCTCGGGCGGGCGGGGCCGTCCGCGGGCTCACGGGTACCGGAGGTACTGGTAGGTGCAGGCGCCCTGGGTGACGGTGCCGGTGACCGTCCAGCCGGCGGGGACGGGGTAGCCGTAGACGCGCCCGCCGGGCATCCAGCAGACGACGTAGGCGGTGGCCCCGGCCCCGTGCGCGGCGCCGCCGAGGTAGGAGACCTGTGCGGTCTGGCCGTCGAGCGAGGCCCCGACGAGCACCCACCCGGCCGGCACGGGGGTGTTGGCGAGGACGGCCACCCTGGCTCCGTAGGGAGCGCCGCCGAGGTACTCGATGAGCTTGTCGTGGACGGCCGCGTTGATGCTGACCACCGCCCAGCCCGCCGGAACGGGGTTGTACTGGGGGATGCGCATCTGCGTCCCGAACGGCGGGTTCACGGCGCGGACGTCCGGGGCCGCGACGAGAGCGGGCGCGGCGACAGCGGGCGTGGCGACAGCGGGCGTGGCGACAGCGATGGACCCGAGGAGAGCGGCGAGCGCGGCGGCGCAGCCGGTGAGGACGGAGGTTCTTCGACGCACGGTGGGGGCTCCTCTTGATGGGGGGAGGGCGCGGTGCCACGGTTCACGCTCCGCCCCGGCGGCGCCCGCCGTCAACGCCGTCCGCGCCCTTCCCCGGGGCGCAGAGGGGCACGCGGTAGCGGATTGCCGCCGGTGCGTCACGCCCCCGCGATCCGGTACTCCTCGATCCGGTACTGCTCGGATCAGTGCTGCTTTTCGATCAGTACTGCTTGTCGATCAGTACTGCTTGTCGATCAGCCGACGGGCCGCGACCAGTGCCCCGTCCGTACGGATCCGGCCCGCCAGAGCGCGGGCGTTCTCGACGGTCCGCGGGGCCAGGGCCCGCCGCAGCTCCGACGTGAGGGAGTCGGCCGTCAGCTCGCCGCCCGGGTGCGCCGCGCCGACGTGGAGCTGCTCGACGCGGTGGGCGAAGTAGAACTGATCGAACATCTGCGGCACGACGACCTGCGGCACGCCGGCCCCGGCGGCCGCGGTCGTCGTGCCCGCCCCGCCGTGGTGCACGACCGCGGCGACCCGCCGGAACAGCGCCTGCTGGTTCACCTCACCGATCACCAGGCAGTCGGGCGAGGCCACGTCCGCGGCCAGGTCCGCCCAGCCCCGGGCGAGGATCACGCGGCGACCGAGGACACGGGCGGCGGCGAGCACGGTCCGGGCGGCGTCCTCGGGGGCGCGGACGCTGCCGAAGCCGACATAGACGGGAGGCTCGCCCGCGCCGAGGAACGCCGTCAGGTCGGCAGGGAGCGGGCGGTCGTCCGCCAGGGTCCACGCCCCGGTCTGCCGGACGTCCAGTTCCGACCGCCCCGGCCAGGGCGCCAGCGTCGGATCGGCGGCGAGCCACGGGGTGCCGGTGAAGATGTGCCGGCTGACGTCTCCGACCGGGCCGAGGCCCACGGCCTCCCGCTGGACGTTGAGCGCCGCACCCCACATGACGTTCCACCGCTGGGCGTCGCGGTCCCACAGCGTCCGGTTGTCGACGCTCCCGTCCGCCGGCTTCTCGCCGAGCATCCCGAAGACGGGCGGCGCGTGGTGCGGCGACGGCAGCGTGATGGGCGCGAACGCGGCGTAGACGTAGCCGGCGCCCCGCTGTTCGGCGACCGAGCGCGCCGCTACGGCCAGCGCGCCGCCGCCCACGATCACGTCGCACCCGTCGGCCGCCGTGCCCACGGCCTTGAACTGGTCCGCCACCGTGCTCTCGATCATCCGCCGCCGTTGCTCGGGCGTGGGCACGTACCCGGCCGGCCGCTTCGCCGTCCCGTGGAGCAGCGGGCCCACCGGTACGTACTCGATCCCCAGCGACCGCGCCCACTCCTCGAAGTCGGGCGGCGCGCACACCACGGCCTCCTGGCCCAGCTCCAGCAACCGCAGCGCCAGAGCGACCACCGGTTGCGCCTCGCCGCGCGAGCCGATCGTGGACAACAGCACCCGCATGTTCGTCACTTCCCGTCCGTCCGCCGCGTCCCGTCACGCGGAGGTCCATCTTCGCCCGATATGGGGGCCTTGCGGCAAGATCCCCCGTGCGGTATACCGTGGAACGGGAGGGGAAACGGGTCACCCCACGCCCGCGCACCGGAAATTGCCGCGACATCGTGCGCGTACGGGTGTTAGCTTCCGCCTCATGCACCCCCTGAACGAGAACGAGATCCGCGGATCCTTCGTCAACTGTTCCAAGGGCGAGGCCCGCCGGCTCAACCTCCCCCGGGGGCTGGCCGAACTCCCTTGGGAGCAGCTGGACTTCCTCGGCTGGCGGGATCCCGGCGCGCCCGACCGCGCCTACCTGGTGGCCCACCACGGCGGCGAGCTCGTCGGCGTCACCCTGCGGGTGCCGTCGGTGCGCCGCAGCCTCACCAAGAGCAACGTGTGCTCGTTGTGCGTCACCGCCCACGCCGGTTCCGGCGTCGCGCTGCTGGCCGCCCGCCGGGCCGGCGCCGCCGGGCGCGAGGGCAACTCCGTCGGCAGCTACATCTGCGCCGACCTGGCCTGCTCGCTGTACGTGCGCGGGCTGAAGAAGTCGACGCTGGTGACGCGCCCCAACGAGTCGCTGCCGGTGGAGGAGCAGATCGCCCGCACGGTGGGCAACCTCGACGCCTTCCTCGCCAAGGTGCTCACCGGCGCCGTCGGGTAGCCCCCACGGCGTAGGCCCCGGCGCCGACCGCGAGGACGGCGGCGCCGGCGGCCACCGATGACGGCGGCAGCGCGAACGCCAGCACCAGGCAGCCCGCGAGGCCGAGCACCGGGACGGCGCGCGGCGGGCGGCCTTCGGCCCTGGTCAGCGTCCAGGCGGACGCGTTCGCGATCGCGTAGTAGGCGAGCACGCCGAAGGACGAGAAGCCGATCGCCCCGCGCAGGTCCGCCGTCGCCGCGAAGACCGCCACCACGGACCCCACCGCGAGCTCCGCCCGGTGCGGCACCCCGAAGCGCGGGTGGACCGCGGCCAGGGCGTGCGGCAGGTGGCGGTCGCGGGCCATCGCGAGCGTCGTCCGGGAGACCCCGAGGATCAGCGCCAGCAGCGAGCCGAGCGCCGCCACTGCCGCACCGGCCCGCACCACCGGGGCCAGCCACGCGGCTCCGGCCGCCCGCACCGCCTCCGAGAGCGGCGCACCGGCGGCGGCCAGCCGTTCGGGCCCGAGCACCGCCAGGACGGCGGCCGCGACCAGCGCGTAGACGACGAGCGTGATGCCGAGGGCGAGCGGGATCGCCCGGGGGATCGTGCGGGCGGGGTCGCGGACCTCCTCCCCGAGGGTGGCGATCCGGGCGTAGCCTGCGAAGGCGAAGAACAGCAGGCCCGCGGCCTGCACCACCCCGTGGAGCGACGCGTCCGCGCCGAGGCCGAGCCGGGCCGCATCCGCATCACCCGATGTCAGGGTCGCCACGACGACCGCCGCGAGCACCGCGAGCACCACGGCGACGACCGCCCGGGTGAACCACGCGGACTTCTGCACGCCGCCGTAGTTCACCGCCGTGAGCGCCACGACGGCCGCCACTGCCACGGCGTGCTCCTGCCCCGGCCAGACGTAGCCGCCCACCGTCAGCGCCATCGCCGCGCACGACGCGGTCTTGCCGACGACGAATCCCCACCCGGCCAGGTAGCCCCAGAACTCGCCCAGTCGCTCCCGCCCGTACACGTACGTCCCGCCGGACTGCGGGTAGCGGGCGGCCAGCCGCGCCGACGACGTGGCGTTGCAGTACGCCACCACGGCCGCGAGCGCGAGCCCGGGCAGCAGTCCGGACCCCGCCGCACCGGCGGCCGGAGCGAGGGCGGCGAAGATGCCCGCCCCGATCATCGAGCCGAGGCCGATCACGACGGCGTCGAACGTGCCGAGCCGCCGCCTGAGCCCGTCCGAGGCGTGGCCGGTCGACGCTTGTCCCATGGTGCTCCCCTGTTCGCCCTGGATTCCGGCGGGCAGGGTATCCCACCTGGGGAAACGGAACCCGTCAGCCGACGGGCTCGCCGTCCCGGCGGATGACGTGCGGGAGCAGCCCGGCGACCTCGTCGGCGATCGCGTCGAGCAGATCGGCGCCGAAGACGCAGATGGACTTCTCCGACGGGTGTCCGAAGACGCCGAAGCGGAAGTCCTCGGCGAGCTGCACGGAGTGGTTCCCGTCCGGGTACGGGCTCAGCGGCCACCCCTGCCACGGCCGTCCCTCGACGACGCGCGGCGTGGACGCGCCGTCCGGCACGAGGTCCGGGCGCAGCCGGTAGGACGTGTGCGGCTGGTCGAGGAGCCAGAGCGCCTCGCCGGGCGGGCAACATCGCGCGAGCCCGTCCTGCACCACGCCGACGAGCCGGTCGAGCTTCCGGTACCCCGGGTCGTCGTCCAGCGCGTCGAGGCTCCACGTCACCGAGGACGCGGGCTCCGAGATGCCGGGAATGACGGACGTGTCGGGTCGGAAGTCGAACGCGGCCTGGAAACGGTTCCAGATCTCGCCGTGCTCGGAGTCGTTGAGTCGCCGCAGGGCCTCGGTGGTCATGGGGGTGAACTTATCAAGGCCTGACCCCCCTTTTGCCACCCCTGCATGTGTCCGCAACCGTGGGGGATTTCTCTCATTGAACCTGGTCAGCGAACATGCGTACGCCTGCGGCACTTCACGGTACGGTGGCCGCACCCGCGGTCTGCCGACGGCCGCGCCCTGCAGCCGGCCTGACGGCGGATCCGGTCGCGGTGGCCCCTCGCCGGCCGGCATGGTGACGGCCATGGACACTGCGACTCGCGCACCCCCGGGACCGAGGTGTGACGCGTGGGCCGGGCCGACGGGGTGACCTTCACGGTTGCCCTCCCGTTCGCCGAAGATCCATCAGCACTGCTCATTCAATGGGCAGTTGGCCGAACGCTCCGGACGCCCCGATCACCCGCTCGACCGCCTGCCGCCGTTCCTCCGGGGCACGGACCACCTGCACGACGTGCTCGACTGACCGGGAGTCCTCTCACCTGCCGCTCGAATACCAAGCGTTCGTCGACCGGGCCACCGCCGATCCGGACGTCGTCGGCCTCGTCCTCAAGGGCTCCCACGCCCACGAGGGCATGGCCACCGAACACTCCGACCCGCTGCCCGGCTGGGACACCGACGAGCTCCTGAGCGTCATCGGGCGCATCCAGCGAACCGGTGACCTCGGGGGATGTTCAGCTGGGTGATCGACGAGGGCGTGCTGCGCAGACCCCTGGGCGGCTGGGATGTACACACGGCCCAGCTACACCGCATCCTTGAGGTCGGACGGACCCGAGGCATGGTGATCCAGGTGCTGCCGCTGGACAGGACAGAACACGCGGGCATGGGTGGCCCGTTCATCCTGATCACCCCCAAAGGGCGTCCTCAGCACGCCTACATCGAGGTGCAGACGAGCAGTAGGCTGATCACCGACCCGGATGAAGTCCGGATCATGAACGCACGATACGGAACCCTCAGGGCGCAAGCTCTCGGCCCTGAGGCATCCATGGCCTTGATCGAGAAGATCCTGGGAGAACGATGAGCATCGAGCTGGCCTGGTTCAAGAGCAGCCACAGCAGCAACGAGGGCGGCGAGTGCGTCGAGGTCGCCGAGACCCCCGAAGCCATCTACGTGCACGACTCCAAGGACAAGAGCGGCCCGCAGCTGGTCTTCGAGCCGGCCGCGTGGAAGGCGTTCGTCGACTTCGCCGCGACCGCCGAGGTCTGAAATCGGCCTCCTGACGGCCCATCGCTAGGCAGCGATGGGCCGTCGGCGTACCGTCAGAACATGACCGGGCCAGCCTGGTTCAAGAGCAGCCACAGCGGCGACTACAGCGCCGAATGCGTCGAGATCGCCTGGCGCAAGAGCACGTACAGCGGCAAGGAGGACTACTACTGCGTCGAGGTCGCCGAAACGACCACCGCCGTCCTCGTCCGCGACTCCAAGGACAAGCTCGGCCCCCACCTCACCTTCTCCCCCACCGCCTGGCAGGCCTTCGTGGACTTCGCCGCGACCGCCGAGGTCTGAGAGAGGGCGTTCCGAGCCGGGTGACAGTTCCACTGCCGCCTGATCGTGTTGGCATGGGCCCACGGCGGAGTGAGAAATCGGATCCGCCGACTTCCCACTCCGTATCGATCCGTTCGGCTCAGTCCTTGCAGACCACGTTCGCGCGCACTTCCGGATGGTCCCCCGAGTCTTTCACGGCTTGGGCCAGCCAGCCGTTGCCCCGGAAGATGGGAGTGCTGGCGTCCCGGTCGTGCCGAAGGCCGGCTGATCGGCGGGGTGATCAACCGCATCGTGCTGGCGCAGGCGACGCGTTTCGCCCTCCCGCTCGAACGGTTCGACGGCGCGGTGCTGTTCTGGGAGGAGACGGGCGGCCTGGCCTCGCACGTGTGGAGCTATCTGCAGGTGATGCGGCACTCCGGCATCCTCGATCGGATCTCGGGCATGGTCGTGGGCGTTCCGCGCGAGATCGGCGGACTGGAGCCCGGCGTGTCCCCGACCCTGCCCGAGATCGTCCTCGACGTCCTCGGCGACCGTGACATCCCGGTCCTGGGCAACGTCGACTTCGGGCACGCGGGCCCGAACCTGCCGATGCCGGTCGGCATCCGCGTCGGCCTGGACGCGCAGCAGCGGACGCTGGCGCTGCTCGAACCGGCGGTAGGGCCGCACGCGATGACGGGACCGGTCGGCTGAGCACCACTGCTCCGGGCGGCGCCCGACGGTCACCCGCCAGTCGGGTCCTGTACGGGTCGGCCGGCCGCCTCCAGCAGCAGCTTCGCCGCCACCGTCGCCCCGTCCGCCCGGATCGTGCCCGCCACGGCCTTGGCCCGCTCGTGCACCTCGGGACTCAGCACCACCCCCAGCGCCTGCGTCAGCGACTCCGCCGTCGGCGTCGGCCCCTGGTGCGCCACGCCGATCCCCAACTCGGCCACCCGCGCCGCCCAGTACGGCTGGTCCGCGATGAGCGGCACGATGACCTGCGGCGCGCCCGCCCGCGAGGCCGTCGTCGTCGTGCCCGCCCCGCCGTGGTGCACGACCGCCGCCACCCGCTGGAACAGCGCCTGCTGGTTGACCTCGCCGACCACGAAGCAGTCGTCGCCGTCGTCGACCACCCCCAGCCCGGCCCACCCGCTCCCGACGACCACCCGACGCCCGTACGCGCGGCACGCCTCGATGACCGCCCCCGCCACGTCCTTCGGCGCGTACGACGCCATGCTCCCGAAGCCCACGTACACCGGCGGATCGCCCGCCGCCAGGAACGCCTCCAACCCCTCCGGCAGCGGACGCCCGTCCGGCAGGATCCACGCCCCGGTCTGCAACAGCTCCAGGTCCGTCATCCCCTCCGACGGGCACAGCACGGCATCCGCCGCCAGCCACGGCCGCTCCCCGAAGACGTGATCGCGGACGTTCTCCACCGGCGGCAGCCCGATCCCGGCCCGCCCGCGGTTGAGCGCCTCGCCGTACAGGCCGTTCACTCGCTCGCCGTCCTCCCGCCACAGCACCCGGAGGTCCGTCTCCCCCTCGGACAGCGGCGGCCCCGGGCGCCGACCGGGCCGGAAGTGCGGCGACGGGATCCCGGCGATGTGGAAGCAGGCGAAGACGTAGGGGACGCCGAGCTTCTCCGCCACGTCCCGAGCCCCCGCCGGCATCAGCCCGGTCGCGAGGATCGCGTCGCACCCGTCCTGCGCCGCCGCGGCGAGCGTCTCGAACCGCGCCTCCACCAGCGCCGGCGCCAGCCGGAAGGCGTCCTCGCCCGTCGGCGGCTTCGGGTTGGCGACGATCGACTTCACCGTCGGCCCGAGCGGCACGAGCGGCACGCCGACCCGCGCCAGCAGAGCGACGAAGTCGTCGTCCGCGGGCGCGCAGACCGCCGTCTCCGCCCCGAGCCCCTGCAATTCCACCGCCAGCGCCGCCAGCGGTTCGACGTCTCCGCGTGATCCCCAGCTCGTCAACAGAACGCGCATTTCCCGGCTCCCGTTTCCGCAGGTCATGACCTTGAGACCGACGATTGTGCGGCACATCGGGGGCCTTGCGGCAAGCCCCCCGATGCGTTATATCTTGATAGTGGCGAGGAGAATGTTTCTTCTCGCCTCTTCCGTTCCCGGGTGTCGTCCGGGCAGCCGTTTCACTCCGAGAGCCGAGAGGCGCCCGGACAGGGTGCTCCGGGGACGGGCATGAGGGGATCGCCTTGGAGCGAAGGAAGCTGATCGGGATCGGTGCGGGGCCGCCGGTCCTACCCGCCTGGTGGGCCGTGCTTCGGGTGACGAGGGACCGGAGAGCCCGCAGCGGTTCCGGTCGCACGAACTCGACCGCGACGACGACCACTCCACCAGGCTGCGGTTCGACCGTCGCGGCGACACCGTCCGCTCCCGGGCGATCAACCCGTACGGCTGGCGTCCGGCCCTACCCGCGCGCGGGCTCCAGCACGAAGACGGGGATCACACGGTCGGTCTTCTCCTGGTACTCGGCGTACGGCGGATACGCGGCGACCGCGCGCTCCCACCACTGCGCCTTCTCGTCCCCGGTCACCTCACGGGCCGTCATGTCCTGACGCGCGGGCCCGTCCTGGAGCTCCACGTGCGGGTCGGACTTGACGTTGAAGTACCAGACCGGGTGACGCGGGAAGCCGCCCTTCGAGGCCACCACCGCGTACCGCCCCTCGTGCTCCACGCGCATCAAGGGGGTCTTGCGGATCTTGCCGCTCTTCGCGCCGCGCGTCGTGAGGATGACGACGGGCAGTCCCGTGTCCCCCAGCGTCGTTCCCTGCGTGCCGCCCGAACTCTCGTACAGCTCGACCTGATCGCGCACCCACTGCGCCGGACTCGGCTCGTACTCGCCCTCAAGAGGCATCGCGTTCACCCCATCGTCACGTCATGAAGTGTGGTGTCCGACAGGTGGTCAGGTAACCGCAAAAGGGCCTACGACCAGCACGAACGAGGATCGTCGAGGCCCTTGTGCCCACTCCGGCCGGAGGCACCTCCCAGATGGAGAAGCATATCGGGAGCCACCCGCGTGTCCGTGTAGTGGGCCGTGGCCGTGCGGTGGTGTCACAGGCAGGTGGGCGCGGCCTCATGAGGGCCGCGCCCGTGGCCGGGCCTCACGCTCGACCCGTTCCGGGTGGTCAGACCTTCCTGATGGTGTACGCGACGCCACTGCCCACGCAGCTGCCGGTGCTCTGCGAGCTCGTGACGACCCAGCCCGCCGGGATCGGGGAGAAGGAGCAGACGGTGGCGTAGCTCTGGTTGGCGGTGTTCGCGATGGTGTACGCGACACCGGTGCCCGCGCAGCCGGCACTGCTGTACGAGCTCGTCACGACCCAGCCCGCCGGAATCGGCGACATGGAACACACGGTGGCGTAGCTCTGGTTGGCGGTGTTCGCGATCGAGTACGCGACACCGGTGCCCGCGCAGCCGGCACTGCTGTACGAGCTCGTCACGACCCAGCCCGCCGGAATCGGCGACATGGAACAGACGGTGGCGTACTTCTGGTTGGCGGTGTTCGCGATCGAGTACGCGACGCCGGTACCCGCACAGCCGGCACTGCTGTACGAGCTCGTGATCACCCATCCGGCCGGAATCGGCGACATCGAACACACCGTCGCGCCGGTCCGGTTGGCGGTGTTCGCGATCGAGTACGCGACGCCGGTACCCGCACAGCCGGCACTGCTGTACGAGCTCGTGATGACCCACCCCGCCGGAATCGGCGACATCGAACAGACAGTGGCGCCGCTCTGCCCGCTCACGTCGGCGATGGTGTACGCGACGCCGGTGCCCGCACAACCGGCACTGCGGTACGAGCTCGTGATCACCCACCCGGCCGGAATCGGCGAGTTGGAGCAGACGGTCGCGCTACCGGCGAGCCGCTGCGGGGCCGCCTGTACTTGCGCGGTCGCGGCGGTCACCAGGCCCAGGAGCATGAGCACGACCGTCACCAGATGAGGTATGCGGTTCCGTACGGACGTCAAGGCCGGCCTCGATTCTTCTCGACGTTCCACGACCACGCCGATGTGGCCGAAGTGAACGATTGGCACACGGTTCCTTCACCGTGGCTGAGATAGTGTCAGAGTTGTTCCTGGGCCACCAGAGTGCCCCGGGTGTCTCCGGCGGACTTCCGGGCCGTTTGGTAAAGCGCTTGCCGCGGGCCGGCGGCCCCTGCTCGAATCGCCGTCGTGAACGCCTACCTGCACACCGACCGCATGACCCTCCGCCGCTTCACCCTCGCCGACCTGGACGACCTCGCCGCCCTGCACGGTCACCCCGACGTCATGCGCCACATCGACGACGGCCGCCCCGTACCCCGGACCGCCGTCGAACGAGCACACCTCCCGGCCCTCCTCCGCGAGTACGACGAACTCCCGGACGGCATGGGCTGTTTCGCCGCCGTCGAGACGTCGTCCGGGCGCTTCCTCGGCTGGGTCTCGCTCCGCCCCGCGAGCAGCGTCGGCCTGGCCGGCGGCGGCATCGAACTCGGCTACCGCATGCTGCCGTCCACCTGGGGCCGGGGCTACGCCACCGAGGGCGCGCGGGCGGTCGTCCACCACGCCTTCACCGAACTCGGCGTCGAGCGGATCGCCGCCACCACGATGACGGTCAACACCGCCTCCCGCCGCGTCATGGAGAAGACCGGGCTGACACTCGTCCGCACGTTCTTCGAGGAGTGGCCCGAGTACATCGAGGGCGCCGAGCACGGCGACGTCGAATACGCGATCACCCGCGAGGCGTGGGCCCGGCTCCGGTAGGTCCGCCCCCGGGCCGACGTGCTGATTCCTCCCCGGGGACGAGGGGTCGAGCCCCTGTTAGGGTGCGCCCATGTCATCGATCAAGCAGTTCCAAGTCACCTTCGACTGCGCGGAACCCGAGCGCGTCGGCCGCTTCTGGTGCGAGGTGCTGGGGTACGCGGCGGCGAATCCCCCGAAGGAGTTCGCCACTTGGGACGACTACGAGAACTCCCGGTCTCCTGAGGAACGGGGTTCGTGGTTCGCCTGCACCGATCCGACGGGCGTGGGCCCGCGGCTGTACTTCCAGCGCGTTCCCGAGGGGAAGGTCGTCAAGAACCGGGTGCACCTCGACGTGCGGGTCGGCACCGGACTCGTCGGCGAGGAGCGCCTCGCCGCGCTCGAAGCCGAGTGCGCACGACTGCTCCCGCTCGGTGCGGTGCGCGTGCAGCTGCTGTACGACGGCCACGACTCGTGCATCGCGATGCAGGACGTCGAGGGCAACGAGTTCTGCATCGACTGATGCCTCCTACCGGGCCGCGCACCCCGGAGATCCCCGAGCCGACCGCTCGGGGATCTCCTTCGTTTCGGGGCGGATCAGGCGTCCACGGGCCGCCACGCCGGGCCGTCCGCCCCCGCTTCCACGCGCCCGAACACGACGTCCGCGAAGTGCACGCCGAAGCCGATCGTGTCCGGCTCGGCCAGCTCGGCGACCAGCCGGTGGCGGTTCTCGGCGGTCCGGGCGAGGTCGCGGTCGAAGCCCGAGGACCACTCGGGGCGGTCGACCTGGATCGGCGAGTGCAAGGCGTCGCCGAAGGCGATCAGGCGCCGGCCGCCGCCGGTGATGACGTACTCGGCATGCCCGACGGTGTGGCCCGGGGTGATCCGCACGTGCACGCCGGGGAAGACTTCCTCGCCGTCGGCGATCGTCCGGACGTGCGGGGCGAGGGCAGCGGCCTGCTCGGCCGTCAGGTCCCCGCGCCCCTCCCACTCCGGCCCGGAGATCAGGTGGTCAGCGCGGGCGAACACGGGCCGGTCGCCGCCGGGAGCGGGGGCGCAGGCCCAGCCGAGGTGGTCGACGTGGAGGTGGGTGAAGGCCACCGTCTCGATGTCCCCGGGCGCGCGGCCGAGCCGGGCCAGGTTGTCCAGGAGCGCGCCGCCCCGGATCGCGTGGAGCGGGCCCTCCGGGAGCTCCAGCGTCCTCGGGCCGACGCCCGTGTCGATCAGCAGCGCCCGGCCGCCGTGCTCGACGAGCAGCGCGCCGACGCTCCCGACGAGGTTGCCCCTGGAGTCCAGGTACTCGGGGTGCGCCGCCCACACGTCCTCCGCGGTGTCCGGCAGCATCGCGAGCGGCCGGAGCCGTACGTCGCCGTCCGGCACGTACGACACCTTCGTGTCACCGAGCCGTATCGACCGGATGTCCGACGGCCGGTTCAGCCGCGCAGTGTCCCGCTCCGTGCTCAAGTCCACTGTGAGTCCTCTCCCCTGATGGCCGTTCACCGGCCGGCACCGCGCTCCCCGCGGCGACAGTGATCACCATAAGCATCAAGTTCGAATCATTCAAGCTCGAAATATTCTGGCTTGACGGACTTGCTAGGGTGGGGGCATGACGACGTCCCGGGCCCAGGAACCGCAGGCCATCGCCGAACGACAGCTGTGCGGCATGGTCAACGGACTCGCCCAGCGGATCGGCGAGCACGTGCGCGAGCACGCCACCGCCCTCGGCCTCACCGAGGCCCAGGCGACCGCGCTGCGCGAGATGACCGGGCCGATGACCATGCGCGAGCTCGCCGAGCGCATGAGCTGCGAGCCGTCCAACGCGACCTTCGTCGTCGACAAGCTCGAAAAGCAGGGCCTGATCGAGCGCCACCCCCACCCCACCGACCGCCGCGCCAAGCACCTGGTGCTCACGCCCGACGGCACCGCGATGCGCGACCGTCTCCTCGAACTCCTCGCCGTCGGGTCCCCGTTGGCGGCCCTCGACCCGGAGGCGCAGCGCGTGCTCCACGGCCTCCTGAAGCAGGCCATCACCCGGTCGTGACGCGCAGGAGGGGCAGGCGAACGCCCCCGCCCCTCCTCACGGCAGCCACCCACGACGGGCCGGCGGTCCTCCAGGTCGCTGATGACGAGGGTGTCCAGCCGCACCGAGTACCAGACGTCCCGCGACGTGCCGCCGCCCCAGTTCTCCGTCAGCACGATCGTGGCGTGCCCGGTGCCGCTGCCCGCGTAGCGGGTGGACCAGTCGAGCGGCACGTTCTGGGCGCGGAACACCGGGTCGGCGTCGTTCGCCCGTGCCCACGCGTCGAGCCGCCTGTTCAGGTCCGCCGTCAGACAGTGGGCCCGGACCTCGGCGGGCGACCCGTCCTTCGTGTCGAGGACGGCCCGGCGGTACTCCCGGAAGAACGTGTTCACCTGGGCCTCGGGCGTGGCAGCCGCCGCGTGGGCCGGAGCGGCGGGCGCCACGACGGCGGCCCCGAGCACGGCGGCGGCGAAGGCGGTAGGCACCTTCGACATGATTCCTCCGTCAGGACGGGGACGTCTTCACGGGAGGAACGATCGGGCAGGCACCCTGCTACGACGCCCGGCCGCCCGCGAACGCCGGGTACCCCGGCAGCGGTTCGTCGTCCCACTCGCCCGCGGTCTGCCGCAGCAGCAGCCCCGCCGTCTCCGCGAGGGCCGGGAAGTCCGTCAGTCCGCGCGCCATCTCCCAGCGGTGGCGCAGCACTTGCCGCGCCGTCGGCGACGGCCGCCGGGTGGGGTGGAGGGGCTTGTTCTCCGTCGTGCGCGGGACCAGCCAGACGGTGGTGTACACCGTCCAGGCCGCAATGGCCTGCTGCATCCCGGCCTGCCACACGGCGTCCTCGGCGAGTGCGGGATAAGCCGCGACGATCTCGCTGCGGTAGGCCTCCTCGATCGCCTGCGCCCGGCCGGGCGGCAGCCTGAAGACGCACCAGCAGGTGGAGAACGGCATCCGGCAGTAGGCGGCCGTCAGGAAGACCGACTGGTAGCAGGCCGCCTCGAAGTCGATCAGCCGCAGGCCGTCCGGGGTGAGCAGGTTGTTGTCGGGGCAGGTGTCGCCCGGGGTGAACGCGGGAAACTCCTCCCCGCCGGCCGTGCCGATCCGCGCCAGCTCCCCGGCCAGTTCGGTCGGTGCGCCGATTCCGGCTCGCTCGAGCTGACCCGGCAGCTCGGTGGTGGTCCGCCGGATCCACGGCTCAGCCGGCGGCACTCCCGGGGTGGACCCGGCCACCAGCCGGTCGAATTCGGCCCGCCGGTGCACGGAGCCGGCCCCCAGCCGCCCGAGCCCGCGCGCCCAGGCCGACAGCCCCTCCTCAGCCGCCTTCGGATCGTCCCCGAGCAGCACGTCCGCCAGCGTCGGCGCGCCGCCCAGGTCCGCCATCACGAGCAGCGGCACGATCGGGTCGACGGCGAGCAACTCCGGCCCGCCCAGGCCGAGGGAGAGCCCGGCGGCCTCGGAGGCGAAGTGGCGCACCGCCTCGTCCCCGCCCTTGAACGCCTTCACGATGACGCTTCCGCCGGCGGCCGTCCGGCACCGCAGCACGACGCTGCGGCTGCTGCCGCCCAGGTCGACCGGGTCCGTCAGCCCGGTGCCCAACACGTCGCCCGCCCTGCGCAAGATCTGCTCCATCCGGCCATCCTGTCAGCGCGCGCAACCGAAATTCGGAGGGTGACGCCGGGATCGCCCCCTTGCGGCCGGGGACCACCGCGGTGACCCTTGGGTCGAGCGACGGCCCGAACCCCCTTCCCCGAAAGGGCCCCAGCATGCCCCAGGACACCGCGTTCACCCTCCCCTTCGGGGCCGTGACCAGCCCGGACGCCGACGCGGCCCGACACCGCAGCCTCCTCTGGTGCCGACGGCAGGGGCTCATCGCCGACCCGGTCGACGAACTGCGCTTCCTGCGCCGGGACATCGCCGGGCTCATGGCCGCCTGGACCCCCCGGGCGAGCGGTGAGCAGCTGGACCTCACCGTCGACGCGGTCGTGGTGGCGACCTTCCTGGACGACCACGTCCACGGCCCGCTCGCCGACCAGCCGGACCGAGTGGCCGCCGCCTGCACGGACTTCGCCACCGTCATCGGCACGGGAGGGCGGCCTCCGGCAGGCGCCGGGCCGCTGATGGGGGCGTTCGGCGACGTGTGGCGCCGCCTCGCCGACGGCGCCTCGCCCGCCTGGCTGGAGCGCACCGGGCAGCACTGGCAGTGGCACCTCGGCGCCCGCGCCCAGGAGGCGCACAACCGCGCCCGCCGCCGCGTCCCGACCCGCGCCGAGTACGCGGAGCTGCGCCGCCGGTCCGGTTTCGTCTACGCGATGATCGACCTGAGCCAGAAGGCGTACGGCTTCGAACTGCCGCG
The DNA here is from genome assembly GCF_040650235.1 of Kitasatospora sp. NPDC048722. Classification (NCBI taxonomy): domain Bacteria; kingdom Bacillati; phylum Actinomycetota; class Actinomycetes; order Kitasatosporales; family Streptomycetaceae; genus Kitasatospora; species Kitasatospora sp. NPDC048722. The sequence goes on along the minus strand of NZ_JBEZGX010000048.1, from coordinate 38,987 downwards.
CCGGCTCCACACCGACTCCGTGGTGCGCCGGATGCTCGACATCACGGCGGACGTCGTCGACGCCCTCGACGACGTGCACTCCGTGGAGAAGAAGGAATCCCGCGGTGACCTCCACAACCTGGTGCTCGTCATCGAGGACGAGCTCGGCTGTGACCGCGCCGACAGCCTCCGCGAGATCCGGGGCATGATCAGCGCCTGGTGCGAGGAGTTCCTCTCCCTGGAGCAGCGCCTGCCGGGCGCCGTCGGGCTGCGGGACACCGCCACCGCCCTGCGGATCGCCGACTGCATGCGCACCGCGATGAGCGGCTACCTGGAGTGGAGCCGAACGACCCGCCGCTCCTGCCACCTGGTGCCCACCGGGGAACCCGCCCCCGCCGCCGACCCCGTCACCTCCCCACGGCCCACGCGCGACCACCCGCACCTGTGGCGGGGACACGCGCCGTCCTGAGCGATCAGCCCAGCAGGGCACGGACGGTGGGCTCGACGAGGCCGACGAGATCCACGTCCGCCGGTTGCTCCCAGGCCCACCTCAGGAGACCGAGCACGACCCTGTCGTGCAACGGCTGCGGCAGCGCGGCCGCACGTCTCACCGGATCCAGGCCCTCCAGCAGGCGCAGCACCAGGACGCCCTCGCCGAACCCGGCCTCGGTGGGATGCGGCAGGCCGCCCAGCCACGTCAGCAGCGCCACTGCCCGGCCGGCGGGATCCGGGTAGTCGGCGGCCAACTGCTCGCGGAACGCGTCCACTTGGGCCTCCGGCAACTGCCCGGCGGCTCGCCCGGAGATCTTCGCCAGCGCCGGGCGGAGCGAAGCCGGGACCTGCCGACGCGCCAACTCCTCTGACCCGTACGGCCCGTGGCCGGCCTGCCGAGTCCGATGCACCCCCTCACCGAGCCCCATGGCGTACGACAGCCGCGGAACGAGGTGCAGGAGAAGCCCCGGCGCGCCGCGCCCGGCGAGGAACAGCATCAGGCCGACCGGGTCCGCGACCGTCAGGTTGTCCCGGAACCTGGCCCGTTCCCACGCGACGTCCGTGCTGTGGACCGTGCCGGACCCCACCGGCTCGCCATCGGCGTCGTGCAGGCTCAGCGTCACGCTGCCCGGGCACCGGCAGACGTCCCCGGTGAAGCGGCCCTCCGCCGTGAGCGCCCGGAGCTGCGCGAGCTCGTCGGGGCCCTCGATCCACCCCAGCACGTCGCGCCCGGAGAGCCGACCCTCCCCCTCCCCGCCCGCGATAACCTGCACGATCCGGGTCCGCGCCCACGCGTCGTCGAGCCATTCCCGCACCGGATGCCCCATGCCGGACTCTCCCCCGTTCACACGTGCCGACGATCGTCGCCCAGGATCCCACGGCCCCGAGGGCGCCGTGCGCCCGGTCGGCTGCTCCGTGCGCCCGTGGATCAGGTGAATGGCCGTGACCAGGGTGGGCATTGATGGTGTGCCGAGCCTGCCGAAGGAGCCGCCCGTGTCCGCGCCGTCGTACCTGCCCGCGATGACCCTCGACCAGTACCTCGGGCACCTCTCCGCCCGGCACCCGCAGTGGCACCGGGCACTCGATCCGGGGCGGCTCGGGTCCGCCGCGGCCATGCGCCGGCTCTTCTCGCCGTCGGACGAGTTCAGCCCCGCCGGCGCCGGTTCCTCGCGCGCCCTCAGGAACCCGCTCGTGCACTGGACCGGCGGCCGCCAACTGCTCCGCCTGGCCACCGGCGGCGCGAGCGACGCACTCGTCCTGGACGTGCTCGGCGGCGACGGTCCGCTCGCGCGCGCCGCCGCCGTCCGCCCCGGACAGGTGCCGGACGGGCTGGCCCTGCTGACCGGGGACCTCTCCGGCCCCATGGTGGCCGCCGCCCTGGCCCACGGGCTGCCCGCCGTCCGGCAGTCCGCGGACCGGCTGCTCCTCGCCGACGGCACGGTGGACGCGGTACTGCTGGCGTACGGCACGCACCACATCCCGTCCGACGACCGGCCCGCCGTGGTCGCCGAGGCCGTGCGGGTGCTGCGGCCGGGCGGCCGGGTCGTGCTGCACGACTTCGAGCCGCACAGCCCGACGGCCGCCTTCTTCCGGACCGTCGTCGACCCCCATGCCGCCGTCCGCCACGACCACCCGCACTTCACCCGCACCGAGCTGCTCGACCTGTTCGCGCCGCACCCCGTCGCCGTGCGCCTGCTCGACGTCTACGACCCGTTCACCGTCCGCGCGGCCTCCCCGGAGGAGGCGAAGGCCGCCATGGTCGACCACCTCGCCGAGACCTACGCCCTGACGGGCCGCTTCGCCGCGCTCGGCCCCGAGGAGGCCTGGGAGCTCCTGGTCGCCGCCTTCGACCACACCGACCACCTCGCCGGCCTCTGCACGCCCCTCAACGCCCCCGCCCGCCCCCTGATCGGCCCGGTGCTCGACGGCTTCGTCGCCGAGGTTCCGAGGGTGGCGCTCGTCGCGGTGGCCGAGCACCGCGCGAGGTAGGCCCCGCCCGTCCGGCACGCCCCTGCGGGTGGCAGCGCCGCCCGCGGGGCTTCCGGACCGGTGCCCTCACGGGAGGACGTGGCACCAGTGCGACCGCTCCGGCCCGCTGTTCTCGTGCGCCCGGAACCCTCCGCCCAGCGGCTCCGGGGCGCCGGGCGGACCCGGCGCGACCGTCCACCTGGGCGCGGGTGACGTGCTGCTCCTGCCGCACGGCAGCGGGCACGCACTGGCCGACGTCCGGCGACGGCCCAACGACCGGCTGGGCCGCCGCGCTCGACGACCCCGCCGCCGCCCTCCACGCCGTGCACAGCGCCCCGGCCGAGCCGTGGACCGTCGGCGGACTCGCCGCCGAGGCCGGCCTCTCCCGGGCCGCGTTCGCCCGCCATTTCGCCTCGACGGTCGGCCGGCCGCCGCTCGGCTACCTGGCCTGGTCGCGGATGACCATCGCTGCCCGCCACCTCCGGACGACGGACGTACCCCTTCGCGTCGTCGCCGCCCGGGTCGGGTACGGCTCCGAGTCCGCCTCCGCCGCCGCGTTCAAACGGGCCCACGGCATGGCTCCCGGCGCGTACCGGGCGGTCGTATGCTGCTCGCCATGATCAACTCCCTGACGAACATGGATGATTCCGAGGTCGCCGTCGCCGCCGCACGCGCCGGTGCCGACGTGGTGCGCGCGATGTACGGGCAGGACCTCGCCCGCATCGACAAGGGCGCCGGGGACTTCGCCACCGCGGCCGACCTGGCGGCGGAGCAGGCGATCCTCGACGTCATCCGCGCGGCCCGGCCGGACGACGCGCTGCTCGGCGAGGAGGGCGGGCGGCAGGGGGCCGTCGGCGCCGGGCGCGAGTGGCTGGTGGATCCCCTGTGCGGGACGCTCAACTACGCCGCGGGCACGCTGGTGGTGGCCGTCAACGTCGCGCTCCGCGACGGCGCCGCGGCGGTGGCGGACCCGTTCGGGGGCGAGGTCTTCTTCACCGACGGCACGACCGCCCGCGTGCGCCGCGACGGCGCCGACGCGAAGCTGACGCCCACGTCCGCCACGCGGCTGGTGGACGTCAACCTCGACCCGCCGTTCCCGGGCGCCCCCGGATTCCGGGCCGTGGAACTGCTCGCCGACGCGCGGTTCGTCGAACGCTTCCGGCCGCGGGTCGTGTCGACGTCGCTGGCGCTGGCCTGGGTGGCCGCCGGCAAGCGCGCCGCGTACGTCACCGACGGCGGCGACCTGTCCGGGAGCGTCCACTTCGCCGCGGGCATCGCGCTGTGCCGCGCCGCCGACTGCGTGGTCACCGGCATCGACGGCACCCCGATCGGCACCGGACAGGGCGGCCGCGGGCTGCTCGTGGCGGCGGACGCCGAAACGCACGCACTGCTGATGTCGATGATCACCGGTCAGGGCTGACGAGAGGGGCACCGCGCCGTCGCTCCCCTCGTGGCGGCGGCGCGGCGCTCCGGGCATCGGATCCGCCCTCGCCAACGAGCTCCGCAGGATCGCCCGCGACGAACTCTCCCTGGAACAACTCCACCTCGCAGCCCGCGGCGGCGAGGGTTGGAGGACTTCTACGCCCGCCTCGGCTGGCGCGAATCCGGCCGCTGGCCCAACGCCCTCCGTCTCTCCCCCCACCGAGACCCGCGACGAGGTCCTCATGCTGCTCGCCCCGCTCTGATCAGCGTCCACGCGATCACTGGGTTCGCCCGTACCGCCGCCACCACGAGCCATCCCGCTCCAGCCCGTCGAGGACTTCGAGCCGCCGCTCGACGTGCTCAACGAACTCGGCAGGCAGCCTCACGGCGTGGTCGACGACGTAGTGGCCGAGCCCCTCCGGCCAGAGGTAGACGCCGTCGGTGAGATCCCGAGAACCGTTGGCGCACCCGCACAGCCTGCACCGGGAGGTCCCCATCCACTCACCGGCGACCTGGCCCCGGTCGAGATAGTCCGCAACCCACAGCCGCTCCGACTCGTCCCATCCGACATCGACGAAGTCGTGGGGATCCGGCAGCATCCCGTCTCCCCCGGGCATCGCCCAGAACCCGAGCAACCGCACCTTGCCGCTCGGCTCTTCCCCCGACTCCGACATACCGAGCACGGTTTCACATCCCGGGGCGGCACGTGGGAAGTCGGCGCGCCCGACTTTCTGCGTCGCGAGTGACGAAGGTGCCGCCTACTCCTTCACCGGGCCGTCCTCCTCCTCATCCCCGTAGGGCTCCTCGGGCGGCGGTGCCAGGACGAGCGGCCAGTCCTCTCCCGACGAGGTGAAAACGGCGGTGCCGTACCAGACTTGGCCGGCCACCGCCGGATCGACGGTCGTCTCGGCGTGCAGGACCAGGACGTACTGCGGGTCGAAGCTCGAGCGGACCGGGAAGTCCGCCGGGTCGACTCCGACCTTCTCCAGCCCGCCCGGGTGGAGCACGATGTCGACCGCCAGCCGGTCCCCCGTGTACGAGTGCTCGGCCCAGCCATCGGTCTGCAGCAGGTGGAACACCCTGTCACCCTCGTGGCCGAACGCGCCGTACCTGCTCAGCGCGCGCTCACCGAGCGTGCCGTCGGAGTCGATGACCAGCACGGCGACCGGCACCTCCGGGTCACCGGGCCCCAGGCCGGAGCGGACGTTCAAGCGAGCCACGGGCACCTCCGGGTCGCAACGAGGATCGGACAGGACACCACTACACCTCACCCCACTGACAATTCACCCCACGGACTCCAGCCGCAGCCGCCGGACCGGCCAGGGCGCCGGCTCGGCCGGGCCGAACCAGAGCCGGACGTCGAGCCCGGTGCGGACGGGCAGGGCGGGGTAGTCGTTCTCGGCGTGCTCGGTGCGGTGCAGGGCGTGGTGCGGACCCAAGTGCCGGGCCGCGTACCCGTCGAAGGCCGCCGCGTCCGACGGCTCGCAGATCGTCGCGGCCACCTCGCGGGCGCCCCGCTCCGGGGAGAAGCCCGGTCCGCGCAGCAGCAGGACGTCGTCGCTGTCGATCATGGTGGCGTTGGCCGCCTCGCGGTGCGCCCGCCACACCGGCCCCGTGTAGAAGGCCTCCAGCGCACGCCGGCGGTGCGCCATGTCGGGGAACGCGCGCACCCAGACGAACCGGTCCGGGTCGTCGAGGTCGCGGAACCGGCCGCCGAGGGTGATGCCGACGGCCTCCTGCCCGGTCACGAACTCGCGCTCGAACAGCTCGATCAGCGTCTCACGGGTGCCGGGATGCAGGGTGTACTGGCGGAATTCGACGATGTTCAGGCTCATGCGCCGCAGGCTACGGGTGGTCCACTGACACCTCCGGTCAGTGGACCACCCATGGTGCTCAGTCCGCCGAGCTGCTGCCGGCCGTCGCGGAACGGCAGTCGTTGCGCGCGGCGGGCGACAGCTGCGGGCACAGCCGGGCCTTGGCCGACTTGTCGTGGTAGTTGACGTTCCAGTAGCTGGTCATGCCGCCGACGCACAGCGGCCGCTGCCACGCCTCCGGGGCCGCCTCGCACTGGTCGCCGACCCACGCCGGGCGGTCGATGTTGTACTTCATCAGCCGGGAGCCGGTCCCCCGGGTGCAGGCCTGCCGGCCGTCGGACGTGGGCGCGCCGAGACACCAGCGCAGGGCCTCGGCGAAGCTCTCGGGGTGGTCGGCGTAGTCGTGCTTCTGGAGGAAGTAGACCGGCGCGTAGAAGTAGCAGGCGCCCTGGAAGACGTCCGGCTGCTCGGGGCAGGGATACAGCGGGTCGGCGGCCAGCTTGTCCGCGGGGAGCTGGGCGGTGGCGGCCGGATCGGTCTCGTCCGGCTCGAAGAGCTGCATGAACACGCCCTCCGAGCAGGCCACCACCTGGTACGTCCGCGAGAACTTCCGGCACAGCTGCTCGGCGTCGGGCAGCTTCAGCCGCGACACGAACATCGCGCCGTGGCCGATGCCGTGGATGCACGAGGCCGACTCGTCGGGCGCGCAGAGCTTCGTCACGGCCGCGGCGGGGTCGGGGCTCTGGGAGAGCTTCTCCTCGACGATGCCGTGCAGGTAGCCCGAGCCGCAGACGTCGTTGCGGAAGGACGCGGCCTTGGCGAAGTCGTCGCCGTACTTCTGCAGGGCCGCGTGCCCGAGGTCGTGGGCGACCGGGTGGCAGATCCGGCTGACGTACGGCTGGCTGTCGGTGATCTTGGCCAGCTCGCCGAGCGCCTGGGCGGGATCGGAGGCGTTCAACTCCGCCACCAGGTGGTCGCGCAGCTTGCTCTGGGTCCACACGGCGGGCGTGGCGGAGGCCGCACTCGGCTGGAGCGAGCTCGGAGCCGCGGCGGAACCGGGAGCCGTGACCGCCGCGACGGTCTGATCGGCGGCAGCAGCCACAGGCGTCCACTGCGTGTGAAACACCGCCCACACGCCCATCGCGAACAGCAGCAGCGACGTGATCAGCATGAAACGCCGAGCCATCTTTCCCCCGTCCACAAGCCGCCGATCCCGGGCGCGGCCAGCGGTTCTGACCGTGCGCCATCACCCGCGGTCCCGTCTCCCTCACGGACGGCGAAACCCGGCCCGGCGGTTCCCCGCCTGCGACTCGACGCGGAGCGACGGGCCGAAACGGGCAAGGCAGTGCCAGACCTTCTTCAGGTCCTGCGGGTCATAGCGCCCGCTCCGGACGGCGTCGCCGATGATCCTGGGATCGATCCGGCCGTCGACCGCGATCTCGGCCCCCAGGTCGACGTACTCCTGCCCGCGGTAGCCCGGGTGGCGCCGCAACTCCTCGACGGAGAGCCGGAATCCGGAGTGCCACTCGACCCGACACGGCAGCCTGCGCCCCGCGTGGCGGGGCAGGTCGCGGAGCAGCAGGGCGGTGCGGGCGTCGGTGCCGTCGAGGAAGAAGATCGCGGAGATCTCGTCACCCCCCGCCGAGGCCCTGCGCGACCTCGACCCGACCCACCCGTTCGTCAGCGGCCGGCCCGTCCACTAGCCCGAGCGAGGCGGAGCGCCGACCTCCGGGCTCACCCCACCGCGAACGTGCGCCGCAGGTGCCCGACCACACGCGCCGGGTCGCCGACGGGCAGGCGCGCGCCCAGGTAGCCGTCCGGCCGGATCACGAAGGCCTCGCCGTCCGTCGCCGCGTACGCCTCCCGGAAGCCACCGCCTGCGTCCCGGAGGGCCGGGAGCAGCAGCCCGGCCGACGGCTCGGCCCCGCGCGCGAAGACGACGTACGCGTTCAACAGCCCGTGCGCCGCCGCCCCCGCCGCCTCGGCGCAGGCGTGCAGGCTGTGCAGCTCCGTCTCCGGCCCCGCGTACAGCAGCAGCGTGTGGTGCGGGCTGCGCAGCAGGTCGAAGAGCCGCACGGGGTGCGACACCAGCGGGCGCTCCACCTGCCCGCAGTCCGGCGCCCGGTCCCCGGGAGCGGGTGCCTCCGAGCCCTCCGGCTCGCTCAGCGGCCCGCCCCGGTAGTTCACCAGCAACTGCGCCTCCCGCCGCAGCTCCAGCCCCTCCCCGGTGAAGCCGGACCGGGCGTGCCGGACGGTGCGGCCCACGACCTCCTCGCCCACCGGGTGGCGCTCGGCGTGGTACGTGCCGAGGAGCCCGTCGGCGGCCAGGCCACGCACGGCGAGGGCCAGTTTCCAGGCCAGGTTGTACGCGTCCTGGATGCCGGTGTTCATGCCCTGGGCGCCGGTCGGCGGGTGGATGTGGGCGGCGTCGCCGGCGAGGAAGACCCGGCCGTCGGCGTAGCGGTCCGCGAGGCGGTGGCTGATCCGGAAAGAGGAGGACCAGCGCAGGTCACTGACCGTGGCCGGGCGCGGCGACAGCCGGTCGACGACCGCCTGGAGGTCCGCGAGCGAGGGCCGCCAGCCCTCCTCCAGCCCGTGCGCGACGCCGCCGTCCGCCCCTGTCGACGGTTCGGCGGGCGCGAGCATCGACAGGCGGTAACGGCCCCCGGGCAGCGGGACGCAGACCAGCACGTCGCCACCGGTCCGCATCGACCGCACGGCCCAGCCCTCAGGGAGGTCCCAGTCGACGGCGACGTCGCCCAGCATGTAGCGCGAGGGGAAGGCATCCCCCTCGAAGCCGATCCCGAGCAACCTCCGCACCCGGCTGTGCGCGCCGTCGCAGCCGACGACGTACTGCGCCGACACCTCCTCGTCACCCTCCGGAGTCGTCAGCGAGGCCCGGACGCGCCCGTCCTCCTGCACCAGGCCCGTCAGCTCGCAGCGCCGCTCGACCGCAGCTCCGAAGCCGGCCAGGTGCTCGGTGAGCAGGCGTTCCGTCGTGTACTGCGGCAGCGCGGCGAACCCGTACGGCACGTCCGGCGGCAGGCGCAGCTCGATGCGCGGCCCGGGCTCGCCGTTCAGGAACGTCAGCTGCCCCTGCAGCGGCACGGCCTCGTCGAGCACGCGCGGGAGCAGCCCCGTCGCGTCCCACAGCTCCAGCGTGCGCGGCTGGATCCCGACGGCCTTGGCGTACGGCTGCGGCGCCGCCAGACGGTCGACGATCCGGCACGCGACGCCCCGGCGGCGCAGTTCGGCGGCGACCGTCAGCCCGACCGGGCCGGCTCCCGCGACCAGTACGTCGGTCTCGCTCATGACACGTTCGCTCCTTGCGGCCCCTGGCCCCCGCCCCTCCAGCCTCCGCCCGCTCCCACCGGCCCGCCAGCCCGCCGGCCCGCCGGCCCGCAGAAAGCTCGCCGAAGCCTCCCACTTCTTCCGGCTCGGCGCGAAGGGCTTCTCCGCCACGAGCGCCGGCCACCACCTGGGCGGCATGGAACTGAGAACCGACGCCTGGCACGTGGACGCCGGCCGGGTCCGCTCCGCCGCATCGTCCTTCTTCGACGACCCGGACCGCTTCCCGCCGGGCAGCACGACGCTCGACTGCGCCCTCGTCATGCGCGGGGTCCCCCGTCAGGTGGCAGCCGCTCCCGCCCATGGCGTGCGAACAGGGGACCCGGATCGCCGGCTGACGACCGACCGGCGGCGGAGCATCCTGACCGGGCCCGGCCGCCGCCCGGGCTCACTCGTCCGGTTCGACCAACGAAGGCGAAGGGCCGGGAAGGCGCCGCCGACCGGCTCTTGCTGACGAAAAGTCAGCAACTGCTGCCCATTGTCTTGACGGTGCACGGCCAAAGGCCTAGAACGTAGGCAGCCGCCCGGATCCCCACCCTCCGGGCGCAGCGAAAGTTCGTCTTCTCGATCCCCCTCACCGAGGAAGAGGCTTTCCCATGCGTCTTCGCCGCCACCTCGCCGCCACCACCACCGCCGCCACCACCGCCGTCGCCGCGGTCGTCCTGGGCGCGGTCCCCGCTTCCGCCGCCCAAGTGGCGGACCAAGTGCCCGACGCCGCAGCCGTGTTGACCACCGACAGCGCCGGTACCACCGCCGTCGCCGTGGGCGACGCGCTCGTCGCGCCGCTCGCCCCGAACACCAGCGCCACCTTCTACTCGACCGCCACCAGCACCACCGGCGTCACCTGCGCCACGTCCCGGCTCTCGGCCACCGTCCTGACCAACCCCGCCGCGCCCGGCACGGCGACGGAGTCCCTCACCGGGCTCACCTTCGACTCGTGCACGGCCAACGTCACCGGCGTCACGAACGTCGAGAGCCTGACCGTCGGCAACCTGCCCTTCACGCTGTCCGTCGACGACGGCGCGGGCCTCCCGCTCACCCTCGTCGGCGGCGCGGCCGGGCCGATCCAGGCCAGCGCCGTGCTCGACACCTGGTTCGGCACGATCACCTGCACCTACCAGCTCAGCGGCGGCTTCACGGGCAACGCCGACAACGGCGCCCACAGCCTCACCTTCACCAACGAGCACTTCGCCAAGAGCGACGGCTCCTCCCTCTGCCCGGGCGACGGCTACTTCTCCGCCACCTTCGGGCCCGTCACCGACACCACCGCCGCCGGAAGCCCGGCGGTCACCGTCAACTGACGCGCCCCAGGGTCCGCGGACGGTCCTGCCGTTCGCGGACCCGGCACCTCACGCGCCGCGGTGGCGCTGGAACAACGCAAGGGCGGCGACGGACGGAGCGTCCTTCAACGAACCCTCGGCGATGAGTTGCCACACCTCCGCCTCGGAGAACCAGCGGCTGACCAGCCCCGCCTCCGTCTCCTCCGGGTTCGCCACCCCGGCGGTGAGGTCGGTGGCCAGGAGGACGTGGAAGCCCTGGTCGCAGTACCCGTAGGCCTCGTACAGGTACCCCAGCGGCGTCATGGTGCCGGCCGTCAGCCCCGTCTCCTCGGCGAGTTCACCGCGGGCGAGGACGAGCGGGTCCGCGTCCGGCTCGTCCTCCCAAGTGCCTTGCGGGAACTCCCAGTATCGGCCCTTCACCGTGTACCGGTACTGCTCGACGAGGTGGAAACCGCCGTCCGCGTACGGGACGACGAGTGCGAAGTCCGGCTTCTCCACGACGCCGTACAGACCCTCGGCGCCGTCGTACCGCAGGGTCCTGTCCTCCCGGACGGTCATCCAGCGGTTCCGGTAGACGACGGTGCTGCTGGTGGCCACCAACTCGTGCTCGGGCAGCGACTGGTGCGGGGTCTCCATGTCCATGGGCCGACGCTAGCCGATCGCCGCGCGCCGGTCGGACCTCAAGCAGTGCTCGAAGGGCCTGAGGGCCGCGCGTACGTTCGGCCGATCACCGGTGGTGACCCTCTCCCCCGCTGCTTAGCGTGGCTGCTGCGCGGCCGATCCGCTGGCCGCTCCAGCCGACCCGCGTCCGGCCGCACTCCGGAGGTCCCCGTGCTCACATCCTTACGTGCCGCCGCACGCGCCTGCGCGATCGCGTGTGCACTCGCCCTCGTCGCCGCCCCGGCCACCGCGCAGGCCGCCACCCGGGAAGCCCGGGAAGCCCGGGCCACCCAGGTCGTCCAGGTGAGCCTGACGCCGGCCACCGGGGTCACCGGCGTGCCGTTCGCCGCCCGGCTCACCGTGCGCTCGACCGCCTGCATGACCGTGGCCGTGCTCGGCGTGGGCGTCCGCGACGCCGACGACAACAACCTCGACTTCCCCGGCAACCTCACCGACCAGCAGATCTGCCCGAGCGGAATCACGTTCACCAGCGCGGCACGCAGCTTCGACGCCGGCCGCTACCGGATGTTCGGCTTCTACCAGGACCAGGCCGGCGCCTGGCACAACCTGACCGAGCACACCCTGACCGTCGAGGCCCCCCGGGTGGTCCAGGACCGGCTGTCCCCCGCCACCGCCACCACGGACACCCCGGTCACTGCGCAGCTGGCCGTGCACGCGACCGCCTGCATGACCGTCGCCGTGCTCGGCGTGGGCGTCCGCGACGCCGACGACGACAACCTCGACTTCCCCGGCAACCTCACCGACCAGCAGATCTGCCCGGACGGCGTCGCCCTCACCACCCAGGCGCGCACCTTCCCCGCGGGCCGGTACCGGATGTTCGGCTTCTACCAGGACCAGGCCGGCGCCTGGCACAACCTCGCCGAGCAGACCCTGACCGTCACGGGCGCCCCGCCCCAGCCGTCGTCGCCGATCCCGGGCACCAGGCTGGCCTGGTCGGACGAGTTCGACGGCCCGCTGAACACCGACCGCTGGAACAGCACCAGGAGCAGCGCCTACAAGTACGGCAACTACAACCCGAAGGACGACAAGCTCGACCTGATCGACCCCGCCGGCGTGACGGTCGCCGACGGAGTCGCCACGTTCACCGCACGCCCCGGCACCTTCCGGCTGCCGAACGGCCGCACCGCCTGGGAGACGGGCCTCATCACCACCGAGGGCACCCGCGAGCACTTCCAGGTGAAGGCCGGCGACTACGTCGAGACCCGGGTCCGACTGCCCGAGGAGTACGGCGCCTGGCCGGCGCTGTGGTCGTGGCGCGAGGGCGACCACGAGATCGACTCCTTCGAGTACCACCCGGACAACGGCGACCTGCTGGAGCTGACCAACCACATCGCCGGCACCCAGAAGTACGTGCGCGACCGCACCGCCGTCAAGCCCGGCGAGTGGGTCACCATCGGGACGTACTACGGCGCGACGTCGACGGTCTGGTACGTCAACGGCAAACCGGTCTTCGCCGACGGCAAGGGCGTGGGCCGGAACTTCCGGGCGGACCTGATCCTCAACCTGTCGATCTGCTCGGGCGACTACCACCCCGACCCGGATCCGGACACGTCGTCGATCAGCTTCGACGCCGACTACGTGCGCGTGTTCCGCTGAGCGGCGCCGTTGGACCGGCCGGGCCCGGCGAGGCCCGGCCGGTCGGCCGGTCAGCCGGTGACCTGGATGGTGAACGGCTGCGAGTCGTCCACCCCCGGGTCGGTGGAACTGCTGACCGACACCGTGCCGCTGATCGCGGAGCCCACGACGTCGCGAGAGACCCGCACCGGGATCAGGGCCGTCGCGGTGCGCTCAGGCGGCAGACCCGCCGGGAACGTGCAGGTCACGGTCCTGTCGTCGTCGCTCTTCCGGCAGGACTTCGGGTAGAACCGGCCCTCCGGCACGGCCTCTGCCGGCAGCGAGATCCTCACGACGAGCTCCGGCGCGTCCCGCTGCGTCTCGTTGGCGACGATCCCGTGCACCGTTGTCACCTCGCCGGGCAGCACCGGGTCGGGGTCCTCCTGGATCACCACGACGGAGTCCGCGCCGGCCCTCGGCCGCTCGACCGGCCCCGCAGCACCGAGCATCCCGGCCACCGCACCGCACACCACCGCCGTCACTGCCCACCTCCGCAGCATCAACCGCACCTCTCGCTCTCCGTGGATCCCCCGATCACCGGTCACGCTAGGGAGCGGCCGCGCGGCCCCGACGACGCGACGCGAGCCGAACCGCACCCGTCATCCCTTCGGCCGAACGGAGCGCGACGGCAGGGGCTCCGGACGCCGCCCCAGCGCCCGGCGCCCCTTCCGCACCACCCTCAGTCCTGGGTCACGCCGATCGCCCGCGCCAGGGCCTCCAGGCCGTAGCGGGCGACGTGCTCCGAGTTGGCCAGGTCGATCGTCCGGACGCCCTCGGTGGCGAGGCGCTCGTTGATCTCCTCCAGGTGCTGCTGGACGACCTGCTTCTCGGCGTCGGTCGTGCGGCCCTTGTGCGGTCGGCCGGCGTGGTCCAGGCTCGCGTAGTTGACCTTCTCCCTGGCGGCGAGCGACGCCGGGCTCGTGCTCGGGACGGACCGGGCGACCGGCTTGGCGCTGCGCAGCACCTCCGTCATCGGCGTCGCCGAGGCCAGCCGGTCGAACGCTCCGGCCTCCATCACGACCGTCCGCGGCTCGTCCGAGCCCGGGTGGTGCAGCTCGATCGTCACCAGGTCGAGCGCCAGCTCCTCCAGCGCCGCCAGCTCACCCGCGAGCGCCTCGATCTCGACCGGTCCGTCCGCCAGGTCGGGGTGCCGGCGGACCACGATGCGCACCAGGTCGTCGTCGTTCTCCACGTGCTCGCCGGTCAGGTCCGAGAACCGGATGATCTTCTGGCCCATGTCTGCCTCTCTTGCCTCGTCGTCCGCGAAGAGCCTACGCCCGGATGATCTTCGTCCGGTCCGGCCCGGCATCAGGAGCGACGGCTGCCCGGGACCTTCCACCACAGGAGCCAGGCGCAGGTGGCGACGATCAGCGAGTTCAACAGGACCGAGCCCGACGCCCGGCCGTAGCCGAGAATGCCCAGCCACCCCTGGTACTGGATATACAAGTTCCCGGAGAACAGCGCCACGTCGACGACGAGGAAGAGGGCCCACACCAGCCCGGGATGGAGGCGCGGCCGGGGCAACGCGTGCACGAGCGAGAACACGACCGTGGCCACGAGCACGGACAGGTAGGAGGAGGGCGGCATCTGTCGCACGTAGTTCCACGGCATCAACAGACCGACGGCCCAGAGCACCGCCATGCTGCCGAGGAAGCGCACCAGCCGGGCGACGGCCGCATTGCCCCGGGGAGCAGCGATGAGCCCGTCGGCCCCCGGCGGATGGGGCGCCGTCTGCTGGTTCGGCGCGAAGCCGCCGTCGGGGGTCGGCGTTTGGTGCGGGAACGTGCCGAGCACCGACCGGAGCGGCTTCCCGGACGGCGGCGGCGGGTAGCCCACGGGCGGCCCGAAGCCGGGCTGGAGCGGCGGCGCGTCGACCCGGGTCGGCGGCGGGCCGACCGGCGCCGTCCCACCCCGGACCACCGACTCCAGCGCCGCGATGGCCTGTTCGGCCGTCAGCCGCTGTGCCGGGTCCTTGGTGAGCAGCCCGGCGAGCACCGGCGCGAGCGCACCGGCCCGCTGGGTCGGACGCGGCGGCTGGGTGACGACGGCGATGCACAGCGCGCTGAACGTGTCGGCGTGGAACGGCGCTTGGCCCTCCACCGCCGCGTACAGCGTCGCGCCGAGCGACCACAGGTCGTTGGCGGCCGTCGGCGGCTTGCCCTCCAGCTGCTCGGGGGCCATGTAGGCGGGAGTGCCGATGACGGCGCCGGTACGGGTGAGCGCGGTCGTCGCGTCGGCCATGTGCGCGATGCCGAAGTCGGTGAGGATGACGCGCTCGTCCATCAACAGGACGTTGTCCGGCTTGAGATCGCGGTGGACGATCCCCGCCGCGTGCGCCTGCTGGAGCGCCTTCAGCATCGCGACGCCGATCTCGGCCACCCGCCGCGCCGGCAGCGCGCCGTCCCGGCCGAGCAGCGCGGCGAGCGAGGCACCGGTCACGTACTCCATGACGATCACGGGCGCGCCCTCGTGCTCCACCACGTCGTGCACGGTGATGATGCCCGGATGGTTGAGCCGCGCGGCGGCGAGCGCCTCGCGCAGCGTGCGCTGGAGGAGCTGCTCGCGGTGCTCGTCGTCGACGCCGGCCGGCAGGAGCACCTCCTTCACGGCGACGTCCCGCCCGAGGGTCTCGTCCCGCCCCCGCCACACGCGGCCCATGCCGCCCTGCCCGATGAGGTCGTGGAGGCGGTACCGGCCCCCGACGACTGCCCCGTTCGATGCTGTCACGGACCCATACCCTAGTGGCGCGCCCCCGTCCCCGGACACGCCGCGGTGCGGACCCGTCGCCCCGGCCGGTCCCGGTCCGGTTCCGGGAGCCCGCTTGGTCATAAATTGGGTACCGCGCACCAGTTCGGGACTGCTAGCGTCCTCGACGTGGCAAAGCTGAACCAGATCATCGCCGTCGAAAAAGGCGTCAAGTCCAAGTCCTTCCAGGAGCTGACCCAGGCCCACCAGGACCTGCAGAAGCCCGCGCTGCTGGCCGGGATCTCCCGCACCTACCAGCCCAAGGACGAGGAGGGCGAGCAGCTGCCGCCGGAGTCGACCCGGGTGCAGCTCAAGGCCGAGGACATCCTGCGGTCCACCGCGACGACCCTCACCCGGCTGTTCGACGTGACGGCCACCAAGGACTGGGCCAACCTCGGCGCCCGCGCCGACGTGGTGGTGGACGGCCAGGTGCTGCTCGCCCAGGTGCCCGTCCCGTACCTGCTCTTCCTGGAGAAGCAGCTCACCGACCTGTTCACCTTCGTGCGCAAGCTCCCGGTGCTGGACGCCTCCGAGTCGTGGAACCTCGACCCGTCCACCGACTCCTGGAAGACCGAGCCGGTGCGCACCATCCGGACCAAGAAGGTGCCGCGCAACCACGTCAAGGCCGAGGCCACCGAGAAGCACCCGGCCCAGGTCGAGGTCTACTACGAGGACGTCCCGGTCGGCTACTGGACGACCGTCAAGTTCTCCGGCGCACTGCCGGCCCGGCGCGTGAACGAGCTCGCCGAGCGGGTGGAGAAGCTCCAGCAGGCGGTCAAGTTCGCCCGCGAGGAGGCCAACGCCGTGGAGGTCACCGACCAGCGCGTCGGCGACGCCGTCTTCGGCTACCTGTTCAGGTAGCCGCCTGATCGCCCGTCCGGGGAGCCGGGCGGGTGCACCGAACGGCGCCGAGAACTCTCCGGGAGACCGGATGGGGGCGCTCGCGCGGTGCGAAAAAGCTGACACTGATGTTGAAGCTGACCAGGGGTCACAGTGGAGGTTCGAATCCTCCCCCCGGCACCACCGGCCGGGGTAGCCCAAGCCAGGCAGAGGCGGGCCCCGTGAATCTCAGACTCTCGCTCCAGTCTCAGCATTCGCCGCCGAACACCGGATCGACCGGGTGCGGACGAACATCGACGAATGCAGGTTCAAGTCCTGCCTGTGCCGCTCCGTGGCACGGTAGTTCAACGGCAGAACGCGTCGGTTTCAATCTGATCCGCGGCCCTTAAACGTGCCGGTGTGAGCAATTGGGCGGCACACAGGGGCCCGGGAGCAGGCTACGCTCCCGGGTCCTCTCGCCTTCCGGACACCCGCGTACGCCTCCGCACACGCGCGCGCCGACGCGCGCCCGGCGGCTCCCCCGCTGGTCGGGGCGGGGTCAAGCTCAGGTCAAGGGTTATGCCGGGGGGATGGCGAGGCCCTATCCTGTCAAGGATTCGAAAAGACACCTCGTTCGGTGAGGCGTCTTCACGGACACAGGCCACTGATCCCACCCGTCGAGAGACGCTCCGGATCAGGACAGGTCTCCCCGGCCCAAGGGGTGACCCCAAGTGGCTTCCCCGCCCGCACCGGCCGGGGACACGCCGTGGAGTGCCAAAGCTCTGACGAGTTGGGGTGCATCGGGCGGTGACGTCCGTCCACCCTGCCATGCCGCCGCGGCACCGGATCGCGGCCGAGATCGGGAGGGGGCGTGATGGACGGAAGTCCTGGCCATAGTCGGCCCTCCACCGTTTCGTTCCCGCCGTCCTTCTTCCGCCGCTCCAGGCGGCTCCTCCTTCCCTGACCCGCCGGGTCCGCTCCGCTTCCCCCCTCGCGTCCGTGTGACGCGGGAGGCCCCTGCGTGCGCCCGGTGACCCCTGCGGTCAGGGTTGGCAGTGGCATGCCACCAGGCGGCCCGATGCCCCGTCCTGCCGGGGCGAGGGGGGTTTCTCCATGGCCACCACCACACTGTTCTCGTCCGCCACGGCGCGCCTTCGCGACCGCACCGTCGAAGCCGAGCGCCGCACCACCGTCACCAAGGCCGTCCGATCGTCGCTCGTCTCGCTCGCCGGGCTGGTCGGCGGCCCGGTCACCAACCAGGCCGGCGAGGAGGTGGGCCGCGTCGTCGACGTCGTCGCCCGCCTCTACGGACCGGAGCCCTACCCGCCCGTCACCGGCCTGATCATCCGCATAGGCCGCCGCCGCGCGTTCATCGCGGCCACCACCGTCGAGCGGATCCACACCAGCGGGGTCCGCCTGCGCACCTCCCGCGTCGACCTGCGCGACTTCAACCGCAGGCCCGGCGAGGTGTTGCTCGCCCGCGACGTGATGGACCACCAACTCGTCGACGTCGACGGCGTCCAGGTCACCCGCGCAGCCGACCTCTACCTCGCCCCGCTCGCCGCCCGCACCGTCCTGGTCGGCGTCGACGTCTCGCTGCCCACCCTCCTGCGCCGCCTCGGGCCGCGCCGCTGGCAGATCCGCCCCACCCCGGACGGCGTCCTGGACTGGCAGTCCGTCGCCCCCTTCGGCGAACAGGCCACCCACGGCCCCGCCGAGGTGCGACTGCGCGCCTCCCGCTCCGCGCTGCACCGGCTGCGCCCGGCCGACCTCGCCGACATCCTGGAGGACCTCGGCCGCCACGAGCGCCAGCAGCTGCTCGGCTGGCTGGAGCCGGAGCACGCGGCGGACGCGCTGGAGGAGATGGAGCCCGCCGAGCTGGAGAACCTCCTGCGCGAGGCGCCGCCCGAGCACGCCGCCCGGCTGGTCGACGAGATGGAGCCGGACGAGGCCGCCGACGCCCTGCGCGACCTGAACCCGGGCGAGCGCGAGAACCTGCTGGCCCGGATGCCCGAGCCCGAGGCCGCCGAGCTGCGCTCGCTGCTCACCCACCGCGAGGGCACGGCCGGCGGCGCGATGACCACCCTGCTGGTCACCACCCGCTCGGCCCGGACCGTCGGCGAGGTGCGGGCCGAGCTCGCCGCCCAGGCCGAACACCGCACCGACATCGACGCGGTGACCGTCCTGGACGACGACGGCGTCCTGGTCGGCGACATCCCGCTGTTCGACCTCGCCGTCGCCGAGGACACCACCGTGGTCGCCGACCTGGTCGCCTGGCGGGCCCAGTTCGGCCCGCCGGTGACCGTCCGCCCCGACACCCGTCTCGCCGAGGCCGCCCACCACCTGGTCGCGGCCCGCGCCACCTCCCTGCTCGTGGTCGACGACACCGACCGCCCCCTCGGCCGGGTCCTGGCCGACGACATCCTCGACTCGCTGCTCCCCGAGCGCGGGCGCCTGCACTTCCGGAGGCTCCTGAAATGACCCGCGACCTCGACACCCGCCCCGACGCCGACGCGTCCGCGGCCGCGCCGGCGGGGCCGCGGTCGTCCGCGCCCGCGCCCGGACGCCGAAGGGGCTTCCGCCGGATCGCCGCCGTCGCGATGGTGGCCGGTCCCGGGCTGGTCGCGGCCAACGCCGGCAACGACGCCGCGGGCATCGCCACCTACGCCAGCGCAGGCTCGCAGTTCACCTACGGGACGCTGTTCTTCATGGTGCTCGTCACCATCGCCCTGGTGATGGTGCAGGAGATGGCCGTCCGGCTCGGCGCGCACACCGGCAAGGGCCTGGGCGCGCTCATCCGCGAGCAGTTCAGCCTGCGGCTCACCGCGCTCGCCGTGTTCTGCCTGCTGCTGGCCAACACCGGGCTGGTCGTCAGCGAGTTCGCCGGGATCGGCGCCGCCTTCGAGCTGCTCGGGGTGCCCAAGTGGGCGGTCATCCCGCCGGCCGCCGTCCTGCTGTGGTCGCTGGTGCTGTTCGGCTCGTACAAGTGGGCCGAGCGCATCTTCCTGGTGATGTCGCTGGCGTTCTTCGCCTACCCCGTCGCCATGGTCATGGGCCACCCGGACTGGGGGCAGGTCGGCGAGCACCTGGTGATCCCGCACCTGGAGCCCAGCAAGGACTTCATCCTGCTGGCCGTCGCGCTGATCGGCACGACCGTCAGCCCGTACATGCAGTTCTACGCGGCGGCCGGCGTCGTCGACCGCGGTGCCAAGCCGGCCGACTACAAGCTGATCCGGGCGGACGCCGTGCTCGGCGCGGTGTTCGCGTGCGTGATCAGCCTGACGATCATCATCGCGACCGCCTCGGCCATCGGCGGCACCGGCCCGCTGGAGTCCGCCGCCGAGGCCGCCGAGGCGCTCAAGCCGGTCGCCGGGCACGGCGCCGAGCTGCTGTTCGCCTTCGGCCTGATGGGCGCTTCCGCCCTGGCCGGCGCCGTGGTGCCGCTCTCCGCCAGCTACGCGATCGGCGAGGCCGCGGGCGTCGAGCGCTCCGTGTCGCGCAGCTTCCGCGACGCGCCGCTGTTCCTCGGGCTGTTCACCGCCCAGATCGCGCTCGGTGCCATCGTGGCGCTGACCCCGGTTGACCTCATCCAGCTGCTGATCGGCACCCAGGTGCTCCAGGGCCTGATCAGCCCGATCGTCCTGGTCTATCTCCTGGTGCTCACCAACCGCCGGTCCGTCCTCGGCGACGCGGCCAACAGCCCCCGCTACCGCGTCGTGGCCACCATCGCGGTCGTCGGCGTCGCGCTCATGTCGACGATCCTGCTGGGCCAGACCATCCTCGGCTGGTTCGGCATCGGCTGAACAACCGGAAAGCACCACCGGGCCTGTCGTCCACGGACGGCAGGCCCGGTGGCGTTCGGGGGCCCGGGAACCCCCGCACGCCGCACGACCAGCCGAACGAGTGAATCCGGCGACGGCTCCGCAGTGCCCTCCGGCCTCCCCCGCCGGGGCCCCCGCGCCTTGCGCGCCCGGCTTCCCGCCGCTCCACGGGCCTCCCGCCGGGTGCTCGAAAACACCCCGTTCGACCCGGGCTCGCCCGGGGAGCAAATCGCTTGAACGGCGGGCTCGAACAGCACCATCATCGGACCTCCGCCGCCCGCCGCGCAGCCTCAACTCCGGTGTCTTCTTGCCCATTTGGGCTACACACGGGCTGCCCGGCGACGGCTTTGCACGTCCGTTCACGCGCCTGGAGGAGCTGTGGAGAATCCCCCTACCCCGGTGTTCGGCGACCCCCGCGAGGAGGCCGACGCATGAGCGAACGAAGTGAGCGAATCATCAGATGGCGCGCATGGGCGAATGCCCCTGCCGAGCGAAGCGAGGTGGGAGCATGAGCGCCCCGACCCAGCAGTCCGCCGACGGCGTCAACGCGCCCGACGACGCCGACGAGGAACTCACGTGGCTGGCCGACCGCCGCCGCATCGAGACGATCGAGGCGATCAGCGTCGGCGCGATGGCCCGCCGCCTGCCCACGCTCGTCGTCCGCGCCTTCCGCCTCGGCTGGCGCATCGACCGGTTCTCCGTCGCCCTGCTCCTCGCCTGCCAGGTCCTCTCCGCCGTGCTCGGCGCGACCGGCCTGCTCGCCACGACCGGCACCATCGCCGCCCTGTTCGGCCCCGGCCGGGTCGGCGACAAGCTCGCGCACGCCGCGCCGTCGATCCTGGTGATCGCGGCCGCGGCCGGCGCCCGCTCGCTGCTCGGCATCACGATCCGCACCATCACCATCCACCTCTCCCCGCGCATCTCCCGGGAGGCCGAGGCGGCCGTCCTGCGCGCCACCGTCGCCGCCGAGCTCACCGCCTACGACACCGCCGGCTACAACGACGAGCTGGACGCCGCCGACCGCGGCGCCGACGTGTGCGTCGACATCGTCGGCGAGGCGCAGAACCTGATCGCCTCCGTCGCCTCGCTCATCGGCGCCGCCGGCGTCCTGACCGTCCTCCACCCCCTCCTGCTCCCGCTGCTGGTACTCGCCGCGCTCCCGCAGGGCTTCGCGTCGGTGCGCGCCGCCCGGGTCCAGTTCCTCGCGAACCGGGCCACCATCGGCGACCGCCGGATCATGGCCAATCTGCGCTGGTACATCCACGTCAAGCGCAACGCCGACCAGATCCGCTCCGACACCATGGGCGACTTCCTGCTCGAGAAGTACGAGCACGTCGGCCGCCGCCTGGACGCCACGTCCCGCCGGGCCGCACTGCAGAGCGCCCGCGTCTCGGTGCTCGGCGCCGCCGCCACCGGGCTCGGGACCGCCCTCGTGTGGGCGGCGATGCTGTGGCTCGTCAGCACCGGCCGCATGGGACTCCCCCAGGGCGGCGCGGCGGTGTTCGCGCTCGGCGCGGTCGGCACCAGCCTGCACGGCATCGTCGGCTACGGAGCCGACCTGTTCCGCACCGGCATGTACCTCGACGACTGGTCCACCTTCCTCGACACCGCCGGCGGCCACCGCCTCCAGCGCGGCGACCGGGTGCCCGAGCCCCCGCGCCGCATCGCCGTCGAGGACCTCCGCTACGCCTACCCCTCCTCCGAACGCACCGCCCTCGACGGCGTGAACCTGCACGTCGAACGCGGCGAGATCCTGGCCCTCGTCGGCGAGAACGGGTCCGGCAAGACCACCCTCGCCAAACTCCTCTCCGGCCTCTACCTGCCCACCGCCGGATCCGTGCGCTGGGACGGCCACGACACCCGCGACCTCGACCCGCACGCCCTGTGGCACCAGGTCGCCGTCGTCCCCCAGGACTACGCCCGGTGGCCGCTCACCTGCCGCGACAACATCACCCTCGGCCAGCCGGCCGCCGACGGCGACGCCGCCGTGCTGCGCGCCGCCGAGGCCTCCGGCGCGGCCGAGGTCGTCGCCAAGCTCCGCCGGGGCCTGTCCACCCTCCTGGCCGTCGAGTGGATGGGCGGCGAGGAACTCTCCGGCGGCCAGTGGCAGCGCCTCGCCATCGCGCGCGCCTTCCACCGCGAGGCCGGCCTCCTCGTCCTCGACGAGCCCACCGCCGCCCTCGACCCGCGCGCCGAGCACCGCATCTTCCGCAACCTGCGCGCCGTCGCGCAGGAGCGGGCGGTCGTCCTCGTCACGCACCGGCTCACGAACGTGGCCGTCGCCGACCGCATCGTCGTCCTGGAGGACGGCAGGGTCCTCCAGGAGGGCACCTTCAGTGAGCTGGTGGCCGAGAAGGGCGGCCGCTTCCGCGAGTTGTGGGACCTCCAGAACGAGCGCAGTGGCTTGCCCGCCCAACGCGTCAGCCCGTCCTGCGAGAACGAGGGACCCGTCCGGTGAGCGGCTTCCGGGGGTCAGCCCGCCGGTGGCCGGGTGATCCGCTCCTCGAACCCGTGGTGGGCGCAGACCTCGTCGTTGAAGGCCGGGACCTCCTCGAAACCGGCCGAGCGGTACAGGCCGGTCGCGGCCGAGGTAGTGGTCGTGGAGCACGCCCACGCGTTCGGTGACGGTGCGGTTGAACAGCCGCACGCGGGCGATCCGTGCCGGATCAGAGCGGGTCGAATCGGTGGCCCGGTCGCGCCCGGCGGGCTAGGGTGGGCCGCGATGACCACCGGGACGGCCTTGCGCCACACACGGATTGCTGCCCCGGCGCTCCGCTGAGCGCCGGACGGGCCGGTACGGGCCCGCGGTTCGATCGAAGGCCCGGCGCGTGCGCGCGGGCCCCGCCTCCGTCGTGTTCGACCCCAGGTTCGACACACCGACCACGACAGGAGACTTCATGCCCACCCGCACCGCGACACTGCTGATCCCCACCCCCGACGGCCGGGCCGACGCCTTCGCCGTCTTCCCCGACCACGGCGGGCCGCACCCCGGGGTGCTCATGTACCCCGACGCCTTCGGCATCCGCCCGGTGATCCGGGAGATGGCCCGCGAGCTCGCCGGGCACGGCTACTACGTGCTCGTGCCCAACTTCTTCCACCGGCACGGCCCGTCGCCCGTCGAGCTCCCCGAGTACATCGACGATGACGTCCGGGTCGGAATCATCGGGCAGTTGATGCCCCTGGTCCGAGCACACACCACGGACCTGACGCTCCGTGACGCCGACGCCTTCGTCCGGTTCCTCACCGCCCGGCCCGAGGTCGCCGCCGGACCGGTCGCCGTGACCGGCTACTGCTTCGGCGGCCTCCTCGCGCTGCGCACCGCCTCGGCCCACCCCGGGCAGGTCGCCGCCGTCGCCGGGTTCCACGGCCCGGTGGCCGCCGAGGGGCCCGACGGCCTGCACCGCCTCCTGTCGGCCATCACCGCCGAGGTCCACCTCGGCCACGCCGCGAGCGACCTGTCCCCCGAGACCCTCGCCGCCCTCGACCGGGCCCTGGACGCGGCCGGCCTCAGGTACACCTCCGAGATCTACCCCGGTACCGTCCACGGCTTCACGATGTCCGACACCTCGGCCTTCGATCCGGAGGGCCTGAAGCGCCACTGGGAGCACCTGCTCCCGCTCCTCGACCGCGCGTTGACGTAGGTCACCCCTTCCCGTGCAGGTGGGCGTCGATCAGGGCGAAGGTCGCCTCCGGCTGTTCGATCTGCGGGAGGTGGCCCGCCCCGGCGATGAGCTCGAACCGCCCGTCGCCGAAGGCGTCCGCGTACGCCGCGCCGTAGGCAGGGGTGACGATGCGGTCGCTCTCGCCCCACAGCACGAGGGCGGGCACCTCGACGCGCGGGAGGCGGTTGAGCAGCTTGGGATCGTACATGTAGGGGTCGGCCGCGAGGACGCGCATGGTGGCGATGTTGGCCTGGTGGGCGGCCACCTGGTCGGCGGAGAGGCCGGCCGGGTCGACGAAGAAGCGGTCGGGGTCGTGCCAGGAGTGTTCGGCGGCGGCGCGGGCGTCGAGGGCGAAGAAGTCGGTGATCGGCTCACCCTCGATCCGCACGCCGACGGCGTTGATCAGGACGACGCCGGTGACGATCCCGGTGGTGTCGAACGCGGCCATCTCGGCCGCCGTCCAGCCGCCCAGCGAGGAGCCGATGACCAGGACGTCCTCCAGGCCCCGCTCGTGCAGCATGCGGAGGTAGAAGAGGGCGAGGTCGTCGACGCCGGCCAGCCAGTCGGGGCGGGGCGTGCCGTTCCAGCCGGGGTGAGTCGGCGCGATGGTGTGCGCGCTGCGGGAGAGGTGCTCGGCGAGGCCCGCGACCGTGTGCGGGCCCCCGCCGCCGTGCAGCAGCAGGACCGGCCTGCCCTCTCCGGCTTCGGAGAAGGTGACGGGAAGGTCGCCGTACATGACGGTGGTGTGGAAGAGGTTCATGGCCTCAGAGTAACTAAATATCTTTATATAAGCTAGCTTGGCTATCGGGCGGACCCGACCTAGACTCGCCCCATGCATGGTGAGCTGCAGGTTCTCGGACGAGCGGTCAAGCAGGCGCAGTACCGGCAGCACCGGGCGCTCGACACCGCCCTCGCCGCCGTCGGCACGACGCTGGCCCAGTGGGACGCCCTGCGGGCGATCGGCCGCTCGCCCGGGGCGTCCGCCCGCGCACTCGCCGCGGCGACCTTCCAGAGCGAGCAGGCCTTCGGCACGCTCGCCGGCCGACTGACGGCCCAGGGCCTGGTGGAGCGCCGGCCGGGGCACGGGCGGCGCATCGAGCACCACCTCACCCCGGCCGGCGAGCAGGTCCTCGCCGCCGGGCACCGGGTCGCCGACGAGGTGCTCGCCGAGTGCTTCGCCCCCCTGCCGCCCGGGGACCGTGCGACGCTGCTCGACCTGCTCCGGCGCCTCGGCGGGGAAGCGGACGGTTAATCGGCCCGGCGGCCGCGGTACGCCGCCGCGGCACGCTGGTACTCCTGGTGCTCGGCGGCGTGGTCCGGGATGTGGGAGCCGGAGGCGAAGAACCGCTCCAGCGCCGCGTTGGCGCCGACGGCGAGCGGGCCGGAGCGGGCGAACATGGCCGTCTCGTACCGGATGACGGCGGCGTCGAGCGTGGGCTCCTCGGCCATCGCGCGGGCCAGTTCGGCCGCGTCGAGCATGGCCAGGTTCGCGCCGTGGCCGCCGAAGGGCGACATGAGGTGGGCCGCGTCGCCCACGAGCGTCACGCCGGGGACGTGCTCCCAGGCGAGCGGGGCGGGCAGGGCGTGGAGCGGCCGGTTGACACAGCCACCGTCGCCGTCCGTCACGAAGGACAGCAACTCCTCGGCCCAGCCGCTGAATTCCGCCCGGAGAAAGCCCCGGACGGCCTCCGCGTCGGCCGGGTCGACATCGGCGGCGACGTGCCAGTCGAGGGGAGCTCGCATGCCGACGTAGCCGCGGATGCGGTCGCCCCGGTTGCGCTGGGCGATGATCGCCTGACCGTCGCCGTTGTTCGCGAACACGTGTCCGTCGCCCACGAGTTCGGCGATCCGAGGGTGACGGCGCTCGACGTCGTCGAAGCGGACTTCGAAGAACGTCACCCCGCTGTACCGGGGCACGGCGTCGCTGACGAGCGGCCGCACCCGGGACCACGCGCCGTCGGCCCCGATCACCAGGTCCGCTTCGGCCCAGGCGCCGCCCGCGAACTCCAGCCGGTGCCGCCCCTCCCCCAGCGGCACCGCCGCGACGAGCTTGTGGCCCCACCGCACGGTCCCGGGCTCGACGTGGGCGGCGAGCATCGCGCGCAGCTCGCCGCGGTCGATCTCGGGCGCCGCGGCATCCCCCTCGTCGGGGACGAAGGAGGCGAGCACGGCGCCGCGGTGGTCGAGCCGGAGCTTGGCCTGTCCCTCGGGTCGGGCGAGTTCGGCGAACGCCTCCGTCAACCCGGCGTCCTCCAGCGCGATCTGCCCGGAATCGGCGTGCAGGTCCAGGGTGCCGCCGGGGTCGCGGGCGTCGACGGACGCGTCGGCATCGTACACCGTGACGTCGATGCCGCGCAGTTGCAGCACCCGGGCACAGGTCAGTCCGGCGGGCCCTGCCCCCACGACGGCGATGCGGGGTGTGCGCTGCGCCGCCTTCACGGCCTTCGTGGTCTCCATCGGGATCTCCTTCGCTCATGGCGGACCGCGCCCGGTCAGCCACTTACTGAACGGGCGCTCGGTAAGTGACGCTAGCCGAGCGGGCGCTCGGTAGGCAAGGGCCGAGCGGGCGCTCGGTCAGTGGATAGGATGAGACCGCTGCGACGACGGAGAGGAAGACGATGGCCCCCACCAGCGGAACCGAGCGGCGCTCCGGCGCCGAGACGCGCGCCGAGATCCTGCGCGTCGCGCTGCGGCTGTTCACCGAGAAGGGCTACGAGGCCACCACCACCCGGGACCTGACCGAGGCCCTCGGGCTCACGCGGTCTTCGCTGTACTACCACTTCCGCAGCAAGGAGGACATCGTCGCGAGCCTGATGTCCGAGCGCCGGCGCGACCTGGACGAACTCGTCGAGTGGATCACCGCCCAGCCGCGCACGCCCGACCTCCCGCGGCGGGCCGCGCTGCGCTGGCTGGACGGCACCACCCCGCAGCACCTCCAGGCGATGCTCCTGGCGCACGCCAACCAGCCCCTGATGCGGCGCCTGGCCGAGAAGGGCGAGGGCGTCCGCGCGGCGTTCGACCGCGTCATCGACCTCCTCGCCCCCGAGGACGCCGGCCCCCAGGACCGACTCCTGCTGATGATGGCCTTCGACACCGCCGGCGCGGCCCTGCTCGCCGCCAAGCCCACCGCCACGGACCCGGGCGACATCCTCGCCGCCGCCCGCCGGGCCACGTTCGCGCTCACGGAGCCCGCCACGGGCGCCTGAGGGGCGGGCTCAGCCCCCTCGCACCAACTCCCGTTCGGCGACGACCCGGAAGCCGTTCGGCGGGCGGCCGGTCAAGCGCTGCACGGTGTCGGTGATGCGATCCTCGGCTCCGCCGGCGATCGCGCGGTCCATGCCGGCGAGCAGCTCGGCGAACTCACGGGGCATCCCGGCGGCCAGGCGATCCCGGAACTCGTCGTGCGTCAGGTGGTGGTGGACCACCCGACATCCGGTGACCTCGGCGACGATCGCGGCGACGTCGTCGTAGCTCAGCGGCTCCGGGCCGGTCAGGACGAGGTCGCCATCGGGCGCGCGGTCGTCGGTGAGGGCGTGGACGGCCACGGCGGCGATGTCGTCGGCGTCGACGAACCCGACCCGCCCGTCCCCCGCCGCCGTGCGGATGACGCCGTCCTCACGGATGCTGCGGGCGTGGAGGTGCTCGCCCGTGAAGTTCTGCATGAACCACGAGGGCCGCAGCACCGCCCACTCCCCGAACAGGCCGGGCAGCGCCCGGTGCACCTCCCCCACCGCCGGGCCGCCTTCCGGGACGGCGGAGGAGCCGAGCAGCACGGCCCGCCGCACACCGGCGGCGCGGGCCCGGCGGAGGAACGGCAGCATGACGGACGCCGGGTCGGGCTCACCGACGGGCGGCACGAGGTAGACGTTGTCCACCCCGGCGAGCGCGTCCTCGAACGTGGCGGGCTCGTACCAGTCGAAGCGCACCGGCTGCGCACCGGGCAGCGGAGTCGCGCGGCGGGAGGCGGTCCTGACGCGGTGTCCGGCGCCGAGCAACCGCGCGATCGTTCGACTGCCGGTGGTGCCGGTCGCGCCGGTGACGAGGGTGGTGGCGGTCATCGGGCGACGCTCCCCGTGAAGTCCAGGCCCGGCTGCCGCAGGGCGAGCGGGTTCCAGTAGTCGCGGTAGGCGACCAAGCGCCCGTCCCGGACGGTCACGACGGCGATGTACGCCATCTCGAAGGGATCGCCGCTCTGCACGACGCGGCCCACGGCACGCATCTCCACGACGATGGTCCCGGGGTCGGCGGTCTCGTGGATCCGCAGGTCGGGGAAGCCGTGCAGGTCGATGTGGTCCGGGTAGCCGCGCATGTAGTCCGCGACGGCCCCCTTCCCCTCCAGTCGTCGCGGCCAGCCCGGTGGCGCGAAGGGGAACTCCATCACGCCGCCCTCGGCCCACAGGCCGACCCAGGCGTCGATGTCCTTGTCCAGCAGCAGGCGCAGGCCGTGGCGGTACAGCTCCGCCGGCGGGGTGTTCGCGGGCATGGGTCTCGTCCCTCCATCGCGTACGATACGGACCAGCGGTCCGCTTCATCGAAAGATACGGACCGTCGGTCCGCTTTGCAACCCACCCCTGCCCACCGGAGGACGACCGTGCCCGAGCGCAAGCCCCGCAAGGACGCGACCCGCAACCGGGCCGCCGCCCTCGCCGCCGCCGACACCCTCTTCGCCGACTCCCGGAGCCCCGAGGACGTCACCATGGCCGACATCGCGGACGCGGCCGGCGTCGGCAAGGGCACGCTCTTCCGCGCCTTCGGCGACCGCACCGGCCTCATCCGGGCCCTCTACGGCACACGCCTCGAACCCCTCGCGGCCGCGGTCGAATCCGGCCCGCCGCCCCTGGGCCCCGCCACCCCGCCCGCGGAGCGCGTCCCCGCCCTCCTCGACGCACTGCTGTGCTTCAAGCTCGACAACCGCCACCTCGCGCTGGCCCTGGAGGGCACGGGCGCCGACAGCCCGTACCGGACGGACCACTACGAGCAGTGGCACACCCTCCTCCGCGACCTGCTGCACCGGCTCCCGGACCTGGCCGACCCCGGCTTCACCGCCCACGCCCTGCTCGCGGCCACCCGCGCGGACCTCGTCGAACACCTGGCCGGCGAGCGGCAGACCCCTCGCGAGGACCTGCGGGCACAGCTGGCGGCCTTCACCGCACGCGTCCTCGGCACACCCGGCACGACGACTCCCTGATCGGGCCGAACACGCGCGTACGGCACGTCCGTTGCCCGTTCGGCGCCGGCGCACCGCGACCGGCGCAACGAGGCCAACGGCGTCACCGTCCCGACGAGCCCCTCGAACGCTGCTGCGCCGCCGTCGAGGAACCCGTCGGCGAAGGCGAGTTCGTCATCGTCCAGACGAGAGCGCCGGCAGGTTGACTCCGCCTCGAGCGCGGGTCCCGCGTCGCGGCCCGCCCGCGCGAGCGCCGCGTTTCCCGCCCGGAGCTGCTTCCTCCGCGTCACGGCGCAGCCGCCCCCGGCTGGCACGGCGGCCACGGATCGCCGATGGTGGCGGTGGAGACGGCTCAACTCTCGGAGGCATGTGATGGGCGAGGAACCCCGCCGCTCAGCTCGGATCGTCGTGGGAGTGGACGGTTCCCCGACGTCCAGGGCCGCGCTGGTGTGGGCCGCCCGGCAGGCCGGGCTCACCGGTGCCGCCGTGGATGCGGTGATCGCCTGGCAGTACCCGGTCGGCTACGGAACGCCCTCGGCGGCCGTACCGAACTTCGACTTAGCGGGCAACGCGCGTCAGACCCTGGCCGGTGCCGTCGCGGCGGCCACGGCACGATCCCCGCAGGTGGAGATCCGGCAGCACGTCGTCCAGGGCCACCCCGCCGCGGCGCTCCTCGAGGCCGCCGACAGCGCGGACCTGCTCGTCGTGGGTAACCGCGGGCACGGCGGATTCACCGAGGCCCTGCTGGGCTCGGTCAGCCAGCACTGCGTCCACCTCGCGCGCTGCCCGGTCGTCGTCGTACGCGGCACCGAGCCCCAACCGCGGTCGGAGCCGTGACCGGCGAGGCGATCGACTACCGGGCGGTGTTCCGTGCCCTGCCCGGCATGGTCGCCCTGCTCACCCCCGACCTGCTGTACGCCGACGCCAACGATGACTTCGTCAGTCTGTCCGGGCGCACCCGCGAGCAGCTCATCGGCCGGTACCTGTTCGACGTCTTCCCCGACAACCCGAACGACCCCGCCGCCACCGGCGCCCGGAACCTGGAGACGTCCCTGCACAGGGTCCTCGCGTCCGGGGAGCGCGACACCATGGCTCTTCAGCGCTACGACGTCGAGTCGACCACCCGGCCCGGCGAGTGGGAGGAGCGGTACTGGAGCCCGGTCAACGCCCCGGTGCTCGACGGCGACGGCCGTACGGTGCTGCTCGTCCACCGGGTCGAGGAGATCACCCAGCTCATCCGCGCCCACGGCCTGCCCGAGGGCAACCGCGCCCGCGTCCTGGAGGCCGAGCTCTACACCCGTGCCCGCGAGCTCCAGGAGGTCAACGAGCGCCTGCGCGAGGCCCACGCCCACGAACGGGAGGTCGCGCTCGCGCTCCAGGAGGCCATGCTGCCCGCCCCCAGACCGCTCGAACGCCACCACGCCGCGGTCCGCTACCGGCCCGCCGTGGGAGCGCTCAATGTCTGCGGGGACTGGTACGACCTCGTCGAGCTGCCCGGTGACCGTGTCGCGGTCGCCGTGGGCGACGTGGTCGGCCACGGCCTGGTCGCCGCCGGTGTCATGGGCCAGCTCCGCAGTGCCCTCAGCGCCGCCTCCCGGGTCGCCACCGGCCCCGCCCAGGCCCTGGAAGTGCTCGGCCTGTACGCCCGTTCCGTCGAGGGCGCCGAATCCACCACCGCCGCGACCGCCTTCATCGACTCCGGCGCCCACACCATCACCTACAGCAGCGCCGGCCATCCTCCGCCCGCACTGCTGCGCGGCGACGGCACCGTCGAATTCCTCGACAAGGCCACCGATCCTCCGCTCGGTGCTCGTCCCGAGCACCAGACACGGCCCGAGGCCGTCACCCGGTTCGCCGAGGGCGACACGCTCACCTTCTACACCGACGGCCTGGTCGAACGCCGCCGCGAGGACATCGACACCGGCCTGGACCGCCTCGCGCACGTCCTCACCACGCACCGCTCCGCCGACCCCGACACCCTCGCCGACACCGTCCTCACCGAACTGATCCCACCCGGCGGCGCCACCGACGACACCGCACTCGTCGTCATCCGGCTCTGAAGGCGGCACCGACCCGGGTGAGCACTCGTCGATGCCGGCGCCGGGCTCCTGCGGGCCGGGTGCGCTCCACGGCTTCCTCGTCGGCCCGGTCGGCCGACGAGGAAGCCTCGGCCGGGGGGGTGGCCGAGGCGATGCAGCGATTCACCGACCCACTCGGCGCGGATCGTACGTCCGGTCCCGTTCGCCGTCCTGACCGCGGTACTCGTCACGACCGACGCTGTCCACGCAGCGGGCGCGGCGACTGCTGTCAGGGCGCGCAGTCGCGGCAAATCATCCTGCCCTGATCGTCCGTGTGGGCGAGCCGGCTGCGGTGGTGGACCATGAAACAGGTCGCGCAGACGAACTCGTCCGCCTGCTCCGGCAGGACCTTGACGGTCAGATCCTCCCCGGAGAGATCGGCGCCGGGAAGCTCCACGGACTCGGCCTCCTCGGTCTCGTCCAGGCCGGCCGTGCCGGGCCGCCGCTCCTCACGACGGGACTTGAGTTCTTCGATGCTCTCCTCGTTGTCGTCCTCGGTGCGCCGCGGGGCGTCGTAGTCCGTGGCCACAGTGATCGCTCCTTGCGTGGGTCTCAGAGGTCGCCCGACAAGGCCGGGTCGGCAGGGGCTCAAGCGGACGGGGGCTCAGGTGGCGTCCTCCTTCGTGCCGGCGGCCGTCGATGCGGCGCCGAGGTCGGAGGTGCCGGCCGGAGGACTGTCTCCGGAGAGACCGGTGACGGTGGTCTCACACACCGGGCAGGCGTGCCGATGCCAGCGCGGCGGACACCAGGGGTCGCCCGGTGCGGGGTGCTGTGAGCCGGGTTGCATGCCGCGGGTCGACAACCCGCAGAGGGTGGCGTCCGCCGGGGTCGGCGTGCGGGCGGCGGCGTGGACCCGGACCACAGGTGCATGCGGTGTGGCGGGCAGCCCCTCGGCGGTGAGGAGCCGTACGTTCGCCGGTCCGTCCAGCTCCAGCAGTGCGACGAGATCCATACCCCCACGGTGGCCCCGGCCGGCGTTCCGTGCATCCGGTCGTCCGCGGTGGGGCCGACGAGGAAGGTGCGGCTCGTTGGGCCGGTGGAGACGCGGGCGCCCCGCACACGGGTGCGTGCGGGGCGCCCGCTCATGTGGAAGGTCAGGCGGGGCGGATGTGCTCGGCCTGCGGGCCCTTCTGGCCCTGAACGACGTCGAAGCTCACCTTCTGGCCCTCCTGGAGCTCACGGAAGCCCTGGGCGTCGATGTTCGAGTAGTGGGCGAACACGTCGGGGCCGCCGCCGTCCTGCTCGATGAAGCCGAAACCCTTTTCGGCGTTGAACCATTTCACGGTGCCGGTAGCCATGCGCTTCTCCTTCGTGGGAACTGGTCGGTCCCACGGATGCGGGCCCGGAGGTGATCGCCTTGGTCCGGAGAGGCGTCGAACAGCAAGAACGCCCACGGCATGTGACCGCGGGCGAGAACTTCGGAACCACGACTGCTTGATCAAAACGTTACACCTGAGGGGATCCCACGGCCAGGGAGCCCCGCGGATACGACGCGGCGTGGTCGTGTCGCCGGTACGCGCCCCGGTCGCGTCGAACCGCCGGCGTCCGCGAACACGAGCGGGCTCCCCAGCGGAACAGATGCGCGAGGCCTCGCTCCGGCAGACCCTGGGAGAGGAGCCGACCTCGGAGGAGAACGATGACCAGTACCAGTGGCTCACGGGAACCGAGCGCCATGGCGCACATGTCGATCTCCGGTGCGCCATCCCTGGCCAACGTGGTCGCCGACGCGGTGGGGCGGTCCTTCAGGCTGATCGCCGTCCCTGGTCCTGGCACAGCGATGGACTACGTCTCACCCGCCGATCAGGTCGTCCGCACTCGCTGGCAGGTGGACACGTCGGCGCCGGTCGAAGAAGCCTCCGCCGGGCCCGTGGCCTTCGCGGACGCCGGTGCCGACCCGGTGAAAGTGGAACTCAGCGGTCGAGCCGACGCCGCGGTCAAGGTCGAGGCGTTGATACGCGCTCGTTTCCGTGCTGGACCACCGGCGGGCTTCTCGCAGGCATTCGAGGTGTGGCCGGGGAGTCCGCCGCTCCCCTCGGGCCGGCCGTGACCGGATCGGCGTGCGCCCGGCTCGGCGAGGCCCGTCGGACCTTCCGCCGTTCCCCGTCGCCGTCCCGTCGCGAATCCGGTCCCGCGACAGTGCCGGTCCCGCGGCGGTGTCGTGCGGGCAGACGGAAACCTGCAAGGTGGGCTCCCTTCGCCGGCATTGTCCGGATCAGGTGGTGGAGGTCGCCTTCCGGTCTCACAGACCTTCCAGCCTCTCAGCCCGACCGTCGACGAACGCCCCGCACGGAGCCTCCGCCCATCGCCCGGGGCCATCCGGTCGAACTCCCTCGCTCGCCCTGCAGGCCGATTCTCACGATACTCTCTCCCCCACCCGGTACCAGGGCCGAACGGCCCCCACCCGGATGGCCGCGATGGTGGTTCCCGTTCCGAGCCCGGGTGCACACCGGCCCCGGCAGCGGGGACAACCGACCGGAGAGCCGCACCGGCGCCCATCACCCCCACGGCCCTCCCGCGGCGGAGATCGGTGACGAGGCCACCGCCGGACGAGCCCTGATCGACCTCGGGCAGCGGTCGGTCCGCTCCCGCGAGACCGACGCACCTGCCGACGGACCGCCCCTGTACGGCTGATCACCGATACACCGGCCCGTGCACAGCCGCCCGGCCGCCCGTCGCAGCGGCACCCGACCTCGCGGAGGGAATCGTGTGCATGAAGTGCACAAACCCGAAGGGCGCCCATCCCCGGTCGAACCAGCCCCAGCCCGGGGACATCGGCCGCCGTCTGGCCCGGCGCAGGCAGTTGCTCGGCCTCAGCCGCCGGGACGTGGCCGACCGGGCGGGCATGGCGCCGGAGTACGTGGAGCACGTCGAGTTGTCGGCCGATGCCGTCGACACCGTCACCCTCGCCCGGCTGGCCGCCGCACTCGGCACCTCCGCCCGGGAACTGCTGGGCGGCGGACAGGACGCACCACCCAGGCGGGCCCCCTCGGCACCGCACGCCGTCCTGGAGGAACTGGCGGAAGAGGACTGCTGGGCCAGACTCGCGCCCGGCGGGATCGGCCGGGTGGCCCTGTCGACCGACAGCGGTCCCGTGGTGTTCCCCGTCAACTACCGCATCCACGACGGCACCGTGGTCTACCGCACCGGCACCGGGAGCACCCCCGCGAGCGCCGCCGGCCACCGGGTCGCCTTCGAAGTGGACCACATCGACGAGGCACGGCGCGGCGGCTGGAGCGTCCTGGTCTCGGGCATGGCGGTCCGTGTCGACGATCAAGTACCTGTCGAGCAGCTGACGCGCCAGGGCGACCCGGACCCGTGGGCCGGAGGCGAACGCGACGTGTGGATCGGGATCGCGCCCGCCACCGTCACCGGCCGGACCATCACCCTCCCACCTGCGGCGCCGCCCGAGGGCGGGCCCGGACATCCAGGAGCATGAGGTGAAAGCCGAAGGCCGGGGCCGCATCATCATCCAGGGCACCCGCCTGCGGCTCGGCCCGTTACGGCTGCCCCGCACGGCCATGCGCTGACGGCTCATCCGGTTCGGCCCCGGCCGCCCACCGCCCTCACGGGCGGAAGCCCTCGTCGCCAGGGTCGTCTCCGCCAGCGGCATTCCGGACCGGCGGGTTGCCTGCGGCGGAGCATGGGCCGAGCCTGGAGGAGCGGGGCGGGGCGCGAGCAGGGACGGAAAGGCCGCGCGCGAGAATACGGCTGGAGGCGGGCTGCGCGATGGCGCTCAGGGTGGCACTGGCCGGCGACACGATGCTCGGGCGTGGTGTCGCCGAGGAACTGCGGCGCTCGCCGACGCCGGCGGCGCTGCTCTCCGCCGAGGTGCGGGAGCTGCTTCTGGGGGCCGATCTCGTCGTGCTCAACCTGGAGTGCTGCATCTCCGCCCGCGGTGAGCGCTGGCCGGACCCGGACAAGCCGTTCTTCTTCCGCGCCCCGCCCTCCACCGCAGGGGTCCTCGCCGAGCTCGGGGTGGACTGCGTCACCCTGGCGAACAACCACGCGCTGGACTACGGGTTCGACGCCCTGACCGACACCTGCGACCTGCTGGAGCAGGCGGGCGTCCGTACCGTCGGCGCCGGGCGGGACGAGTCGGCGGCCCGGGAGTTCGCCGTGCTGGAGGCCCACGGGACTCGATTGGCGGTCCTCGGCGTCACCGACCATCCGAAGGACTACGCGGCCGGAGCCCGACGTCCCGGAGTCGCCTGGGCCGACCTCCGCACAGGTGTACCCGACTGGCTCACCGCGCTGGTGGCCCGCGCCGCGCGGGAGGCCGACGCGGTGTTGGTCACCCCGCACTGGGGCCCCAACATGACCTCCCGCCCGCCGCCGCACGTGCGCACGGCGGCCCCGCGACTCCTGGCCGCCGGGGCGACGCTCGTCGCAGGACACTCCGCCCACGTGTTCCACGGCGTCGCCGACCGCACCCTCTACGACCTGGGCGACTTCATCGACGACTACGCCGTTCACCCGGCGCTGCGCAACGACCTCGGCCTGCTCTTCCTGGTGACCCTGGACGGCCCGGACCGTGCCCACCTGGCACCGGTGCGGCTGGAGGCGGTGCCGCTGTTCCTGGACTTCTGCCACACCCGCCTCGCCTGCGGCGAGGAGCGGGAGTGGATCCGCGAGCGGTTCACCTCCGCCTGCGCCGAACTCGGTACCGGGGTGGGCCGGCGGGCCGGACGGCTGACGGTCGACTGGGGGTGAGCACAGAGGGGGCTCCGAGGCTGGGTTTCCGGGCGGACGGACGTGTCCGACCCCGGTGGCCGTCCCGTCGTCGGACGATTGCTCTCGCCCCCGGCGGGGGTCGGGCCGGGTGGCCCGCCCGCCTCTCACGCGCCCGGTTCAGGCGGGCGGCACGACGACGACGGGAACGTGGGCGTGGTGGACGACCTCGGTGCTGGTGGAGCCGAGGGCGAGGCGGCCCCAGACGCCGGCACCACGGGTGCCGACCACGATCAGGCCCGCGTCCTGGCTCGCCTCCAGCAGGACCTTGGCGGGGCGGCCTCGCTCGCAGTGGACCTCCACCTCGACGAACGGCTCGCCGACCTGTCGGCGCAGTTCCTCGACGGTGTCCGTCACCTCGCGGGCGACGACGTCGTGCAGGTGGGTCGGCAGTGCGCCACTCGTGCGGGGCCAGGAGGGCGTTCCCAGGTCGGACGGGTCGGCCCGGCCGGAGCCGTAGGCGTGAACGGCCCGTACGCCGACGCCGCGCACCTGCGCCTCCCGCAGAGCGAAGAGCACCGCCCGGCGGGCGGGCTCCGAGCCATCCGTGCCGACGACGACCGGTCCCGCAGGACCCGGGGCGTTAGTGCTGCTCACGGGGACCTCCAATGCGCGCGCCTCGACTGTGCGGGCGGCCCGGCTCCGCAGATCCGGACGCTCCGGCGGCGTGCGATCTCCCGCCCGCCCGCCTCCTTTCATGCTCCCCCGCGTCTGCCGCCGCAGCACGTTCGTCCCGGTACGGGCACCCGGACCGGAGCCCACGGACGGCGACGGCGCGCGGTCGTTCGCGCGCGCCCGGGAGTAGGGGGATCGTGTGAAGTGAGCCGGCGATCCCCG
This sequence comes from Kitasatospora sp. NPDC048722, assembly GCF_040650235.1. NCBI lineage: Bacteria > Bacillati > Actinomycetota > Actinomycetes > Kitasatosporales > Streptomycetaceae > Kitasatospora > Kitasatospora sp. NPDC048722. Next base: position 2,532 of record NZ_JBEZGX010000048.1, on the reverse strand, counting down.
CGCCGAGCGCGGGTTCGGCCGCGATCCCGGATCCGAAGGAGGGCCGGTCATGTACTTCGTCGATCGTGCGGACGCGGGGCGGCGCCTCGCCGAGCGGGTCGGGCACCTGGGGGGCGGGGACGTGGTCGTCCTCGGACTTCCCCGAGGTGGCGTACCGGTGGCGGCCGAGGTCGCGAAGGCGCTGCGCGCGCCGCTGGACGTGATCGTGGTGCGCAAGCTCGGCGTGCCCTTCCAGCCGGAGCTGGGCATGGGCGCGATCGGCGAGGGCGGGGTGCGCATCGTCAACGAGGCGGTGATGCGGGCGACGCGGACCTCCGAGCAGGAACTGGCCGCAGTCGAGGCACGTGAACGGGTCGAGCTGGACCGCAGGGCACGGCGGTACCGGGGTGACCGGCCCCGCTCCGAGCTCGCCGGCCGTACCGCGGTCGTGGTGGACGACGGGGTCGCCACCGGTTCAACCGCCCTCGCGGCATGCCTGATCGCCAGGAACCAGGGCGCGGCCCGGGTCGTGCTCGCCGTCCCCGTCGCCCCGTCGGACTGGACCCGCAGGCTGGCGGACGCGGCGGACGAGCTGGTGGCGCTGTCGACACCCGGGGACTTCTACGGGATCGGCCAGTTCTACGAGGACTTCACCCAGACCACCGACGCCGAGGTGGTCGCCTGCCTGGACGAAGCCGCCGCCCGGGTGAGCGGCGGCGAGCCGTCCGCCCCCGCTTCGCGCGGACCCGCACGCTCCGCCTCAGCTCGGGCCGACGATCCGGAAGTCGTCGTGGACGCCGGGCCGGTACGGCTCGTCGGGCAGCTGACCGTACCCGACGGTGCGACGGGGATCGTGGTGTTCGCCCACGGCAGCGGCAGCAGCCGGCACAGCCCGCGCAACCGGTTCGTCGCGGCCGAGCTGAACCGGGCCGGCCTGGCCACCCTGCTCTTCGACCTGCTGACCGAGGAGGAGGCGCTCGACCGGGCGAACGTCTTCGACACCGCCCTGCTCGCCCGCCGCCTGACCGGTGCCACACGGTGGCTGCGCGGTCGGCACGACACCGGTGGGCTCGCGGTCGGCTACTTCGGGGCCAGCACCGGAGCCGCCGCCGCACTGTGGGCGGCCGCGGAGCCGGACTCGACGGTCCGGGCGGTCGTCTCCCGCGGTGGACGGCCCGACCTCGCAGGCCCTCGCCTGACGGCCGTCACCGCCCCCACCCTGCTCATCGTCGGCGGCGACGACCACGTGGTCCTCGACCTCAACCAGCAGGCCCGGGCCCGGCTGAACTGCGAGAACCAGCTCGCCGTCGTCCCCGGCGCCACCCACCTGTTCGAGGAACCCGGGGCACTCGAACAAGCCGCAGACCTGGCCGCCCGCTGGTTCAGCACCCACCTCGTCCCGACGCCGGACGCCGCACACTGACCCCGGCGCCTCTCTCGCCTGCCCGGGTGCCCGACGGCACGACCCTCGGCACCGAGCGTCCGGTGCGCGAATGGCGGAGGGCCCGTACCGCGCACTGCGCGGTACGGGCCCTCACTACCGGACGAACGCCCGGCCGGAATTACAGCGGGCGAATGTTCTCCGCCTGCGGGCCCTTCTGGCCCTGCGTGACGTCGAACTCGACCTTCTGGCCCTCGAGCAGCTCGCGGAAGCCGTTGGCGTTGATGTTCGAGTAGTGGGCGAAGACGTCAGCGCCGCCGCCGTCCTGCTCGATGAAGCCGAAGCCCTTTTCCGAGTTGAACCACTTCACGGTACCGGTGGCCATGAGAAATCCCCTTCAAGAGACCATCAGAAGTCCGCACGATACGGACTTTCGAGTCGCCGTGATGAGAACCCTCCGAAAGCCGGAAAAACGAAAAATGCGCCTGCGACAATCAGCAGGCGCACACAAAGTTCATGGGAACCACTACTGCAACTTCTTCGACTGTAGCAGGCCCCGGCCCTCCCCGGCGAACATTCCACGCGAATTTTTCGGCCGCCCCGCCCGGGCGCGACTTCCCCGTCCCGACCCGGGCGGCAACGGACCCGCATCGCAGTACAGTTGGAGCCGTCCGTGCCGCCGTCCGGCCCGGTCCTGATTTTGGGCCCGGCAGGGAGCGTGTCGGCCACGGCGCGCACGGCACCGATTCGGACTCTCCGGGAAGACCCGTCCCACCGATTTTCGGAGCATACTGACCACGATGAGAAAACCACCGGCAGTCCGACGCCCCTTGCCCACCAGCCCCTTCAAAGCCCGGCCCACCGCACCACCCAAGCGGTTCGCCATGGGTGACCGCGTCACCCACGACAAGTACGGTCTCGGCCGCGTCATAGACGTGGAGGACGGGCCGGATGCCGCGGTCCTGGTCGACTTCGGCTCGCGGCAGGAGCGGATCATCCCGCCCTACGCCTCGATGCACGCACTCTGACGGGCACCGGACCGCTTCGCGCCCGCGTCCGGTCCCGGCGCCGCCCGGGGCTCCTGGAGCCGCAGCGGCTGCCGGCGCCCCCGTCGGCGCCGGCAGCCGCCGCCGCGGGTCCGGCCGGTCTCCACGGGCGGGGTCGCCGCCGGC